>JANQTO010000462.1 GCA_030731685.1 Nonlabens sp. | reverse complement strand
CTGGTTTTGTTTATGGTATTTTGACAGATTACATTTCAAAAAATGAGTGTAATCATGTTTTTGTAAACTAGTTAATCCTTTTTGCCTCGCAATTTCAAATAAATCTTAACAAAAGCTAAAGCTATAAAACCAACAACTAATCCTATCAAGAATTCGCCGATAATGGATGGTAAAAAGGCCACTACATCATGGATTATATGGATGTTGTGGACATAGATTCCACCAGCAACTAATAGCATGGCGATGGTGCCAACAACAGCTAATCCTCTTATGATGTAAGGTAAAACGTTGACAAGAACAGTTCCTACTGTTTTTAAGAATCCATTTTTGTTGCCACTACGTGCGACCATCTTTAAGCCTAAATCGTCCATTCTCACAATAAGTGCAACAATGCCGTAAACGCCCACGGTGGCTACTAATGCAACAAAGGATACAACCGCAATTTGCACAGATAGTTCCTTGCCAACCACGGTGCTCAAAGCGATAATAACAATTTCTACAGACAGGATGAAATCTACCGTTATGGCCGATTTTATTTTCTCTTCTTCGTAGGCTTTGATTTCGCTTTCGCTCAATTCTAAAAATTCGCGGTTTTCTGCTGCCAGTTTGGGGTGAAAGAAATATTCAAAGATTTTTTCAGCTCCTTCATAAGCGAGATAGATACCGCCTATTAATAGAATTGGTATAATGGTAGCTGGTAAAAAGGCACTTAGTAAGAAAGCAATAGGTAGAATGATGAGCTTATTTAAAAAGGAACCTTTAGTTATCTTCCATAAAATAGGCAGTTCTCTTGATGAAACAAATCCGGAGGCTTTCTCTGCATTTACGGCTAAATCGTCACCGAGAATTCCTGCGGTTTTCTTGGTTGCAATTTTACTCATTGCAGCGACGTCATCGAGTAAGACAGCAATGTCATCAAATAATGCAAAAAATCCTGAAGCCATAGTTTAAATTGTAAGTACAAATGTACAAACTGAAGCAGCGTTTATGCTGTTAAGTGTTTAATAAAAGTTAGGCGTAAATTTTAACTGTTTTGTGTTTGTCAGTTCAAGCTATTCGCTCAATGCTTCTGCACGTAGTTGACTTCATCATGGACATGTATTTTATTTAAAACGATTATCACCCTTTATAGAAACCATATAACTGGTAAAAAAACAACATAACGCCGGCTAGTATCAAATACCAGTTAACAGCTTTGTAGAAGGCTGGAAAGTGTGTTCGCTTTCGCGAAAGCGAAATAATAAAAACTATGGGAATCAACGCCAGCACTTGTCCTATTTCCACACCTATATTGAAACATATAATTTTTTCTAAAAATTGTTCTTGCCCCATATCGAAGGATTGCAACCGTGTGGAAAGTCCAAAACCGTGAATCAATCCAAAAATGCCTACCATGAGCAGTAAATTAGGGGCTTTTACCTTCAGTTTTTCAAAACCTTTTAAGTTTTCAAATCCCTTGTATAAAACACTCAACGCGATTACTGCGTCTACGAGGTGCTCATTTGCCGTTATGCCTGCATAGGTCGCACCTATCAAGGTAATGCAATGTCCTATTGTGAATACCGTAATGAATTTTAAGATGTCTCTATAACCTTTCAAAAAGAAAACGACACCAGCTAGAAAGAGTAAATGGTCGTAACCAGTGAGCATGTGTGTAGCTCCAACCTGAACATAAGCCCACAAACCACCGTTGTGTAAAAGTTCCTGGTCAGCACTTGTTACTCCATGAGCAAATGATATAATGGGTACAAATAACAATACCAGCGATAGGAATCGCTTAGAATGTAAGAACATGAATTATTTCTTTTTTCTAAAGATTAAAAATAAGATTCCTACTACAAGAAAACTGCCTAAGACGAAAACCCATGCAGGGATTTCATCCTCGTGTTCATGTTCATGCCCGTGCGCATCAGCATCATGCGAGTGGCTTACCTCAAAGCTCAGTGTTGCCCATTTAGAGCG
This sequence comes from Nonlabens sp., assembly GCA_030731685.1. Classification (GTDB taxonomy): domain Bacteria; phylum Bacteroidota; class Bacteroidia; order Flavobacteriales; family Flavobacteriaceae; genus Nonlabens. The sequence continues at coordinate 197 of JANQTO010000462.1, read as the reverse complement.
ATGCGTTAATTTGTCACTATCTGTAGCAGTGGTCATAGAAATGGTGCGCAAATAGTAGATGCCATCCTCAGGTAAATCAATGGTAACTACACCTTCGCTATTAGTGCGTAATTGCTGACCGCTGGTGTGCGTGTGCTCTTCTCCAGAATCTGCTTGATGCGCGTGGTTATGTTCATCATCGTCCGTATGTTCATGGG
>JANQTO010000461.1 GCA_030731685.1 Nonlabens sp. | reverse complement strand
GATGTACTGCATAGAGAATGGTACGACCACGTCCTAAATTACAAGTTTAAAGAAGATTTTGTGTATTATAATAAAGGACAGATTCAGTTTTACGAGGTTAAAAACATCCCTTTTAAATACCGCCGTTTTTCAAACACCTTTAACGACCCTAGCCACTTTCCTATTATAGAATATCAGATTGTAAAGAACGATAGTGCTACAACAGTCGAATTTCTTGAGGTAGAACAGCCCGATGCCTATTTTAGCGCAACCTCAGATTATGACCGTAAAGCATACTTTGAGTACAACGATAAAGGCGACATCACCTTTGAGATGAACGAGGACGCATACTTCCAAATACGTAAATTCTATTACGATTATGATTACCAAGGTAGGCTTGCGCTCATTAAACATTTTAAGGACGGTGTATGGAAATGGACAGAAAATGTAGAATACCCCGACGAAGTAGCCACGCAAACCTTTGTATTTCCAGAAGGTAAGCGATTCCCGTATCTTGTAGAACAGCGCGTAGATTATATTAAAAAACGGTTTGCCGAAATTGAGCGCATAGAAATTCCAGAAGATGATATCGTAACTAAAAAGCAAAAGCGTGTCATTACCTATGATGGAAAGGACCGCATTAAGAGCAACGATTACTGGAAAGAAATCGACATCGCTCCTGGTAGGTTCGAGTATAGAAACATGGCGTCAGACCAGTTTACATATGATACCAGTGAAGTCAAACGCGAAATTTACATCAAGGGTAAAAAAACACTTACGGAGACTTTTACTACAAATAAGCTTAACCAACCAACTACGTATACGGCATTCAGCTACGTTTATGACACGTTGCTAGAAAAGTACCGTTTTGTGTACAATGACCTTCACGCGCTCACAGCAGTTGAAGTTTACAATTATGACGTAAGCAGTCGAAAAACTACAGAGGTCACTGTGAGTTTTGACTACAGCTACGACGCTATGGGCAATTGGGTCAAACAAGTAAAATATGTAAACGGCAAACCCATTTTCATATGGGATAGGTCCCTGGAATATTATTAATCCCTTACCACCGCAACCGTTTGCGCATTCTTATCATTTATTTACCTTTTAAAAAGATGGCTTTCCGTAACTTTATCATTCAAACCACATACTTTGAACAAGAAAACAATTTTAATGATTTTAGACGGTTGGGGCATCACGCAGGACCCAGCTGTGAGTGCAATTGCACAGGCAAAAACGCCATTTATAGATAGCCTTTACGATAAGTATCCGCATGCGCAATTACGCACAGACGGGTTACATGTAGGTTTACCTGAAGGTCAAATGGGCAACAGCGAGGTAGGCCACATGAACCTTGGTGCCGGTAGAATTGTCTACCAGGATTTGGCTAAAATCAATAAAGCGATTACCGACGATACGCTCAAAAATGAGCAGGTACTTGTTGAAGCACTCGCTTTCGCGAAAGCGAACTCTAAAAAAGTCCACCTGCTAGGATTACTCTCTGACGGTGGCGTACATGCTCACATAGACCACTTGAAAGCGTTGCTAGACGTCGCGCAAACGCACGAAGTTGAAGATGTTTTCATACATGCATTTACTGATGGCCGCGACGTAGACCCAAAATCTGGAGCTGGCCATATTGCCGCACTAGAATCTCATATCGCTGGTACAAACGCACAGCTTGCTACCGTTACCGGGCGCTATTTTGCGATGGACCGTGATAACCGCTGGGAACGTGTTAAAAAGGCATACGATGTCATGGTAAACGGCGTGGGAATTCCTACACATAATGCGCAAGCTGCTGTTGAGTCAAACTATGAAAATGGTATTACTGACGAATTTATAGAGCCTATTGTTGTTCTCAATGGAACAGAACCTGTCGCCACCATAGAAAATGAAGACGTGGTTATTTTCTTTAACTACCGCACAGACCGTGGCCGCGAGCTTACAGAAATGTTGTCTCAACGCGATTTCCATGAACAAAACACCCATGCACTGGATTTATACTACGTGACAATGACTAAATATGACGATAGCTATACAAACGTCAAAGTCATTTTTGAAAAGGACAATCTTAAAAATACGTTAGGCGAGGTACTTGCCGCAGCCGGAAAAACACAGATACGCATCGCTGAAACAGAGAAGTATCCGCATGTGACGTTCTTTTTTAACGGTGGTCAGGA
>JANQTO010000460.1:1389-2170 GCA_030731685.1 Nonlabens sp. | reverse complement strand
ACGTGGAAATGGGGAAATGGTACAGCGACTGGCAAGGTAGAAACAACCTACACCAGTTCTATAACCAAAACCATCAAAGGCAGCGAGGTGACAAGAAATGGTGATAATGACGACAAAGCATTATATATAAAGCAAGAAGATGGCGATTATGTATTGAAACTCGAAAGCGAAGTTTCTCGAAAAGATTAAATAAAATACCCTAACTTTACCTAATAGCATTTATTTATGACCGCATTTTATGCAATACAAATTCTCCTCATTCTCACCGTGTGCAGCGGTGCGATTATTGCTTGGAAAATTGCCAAAAATGTGGACGAGCACTTGAAACGCAACCACGGTAACCGCGTATCTATTAAAATAGACCGTAACGGCAAGTACCACTACGACCACACACCAGAATCGGGTAACACGAACTTGCTGTTTTGGATGCGACTGGTTATTGTGATTGTGAGTATAGCGCTTATCGCGTTTCCATTACAATCGCTGTTAGACCGTACTTAAAACCATGGCAGAACTCATTAAAATCTACGAGCAAAATCCCGATATCAAGGCGATTAAAAAAATAGCCGCCGCTATGCGTGACGGTGCACTTGTCATATACCCTACGGACACTGTTTACGGTCTGGGCTGTGATATTACCAACAAGACTGCCCTGGAAAAAGTAGCGCGCTTAAAAGGTATTAAAATAGAAAAAGCAAATTTTTCCTTTATATGCCGTGACCTGAGCAATTTAAGTGATTATGTGAGCAACATTAACACGAGCACGTTCAAGATATTAAAG
>JANQTO010000460.1:0-1379 GCA_030731685.1 Nonlabens sp. | reverse complement strand
ACCCTGTAACAACAACTTACCTACGATGTTCAAGAAGAAGAAAACAGTAGGAATACGTGTGCCCGACCACCCTATTGCTATAGCGCTGGTGACTGAACTGGGCAATCCTATAATATCTACGTCTATTAAAGATGAGGATGAGGTTATAGAATACACGACAGACCCGAGTCTTATTGAAGAAAAATGGGGCAAGCATGTGGACTATATTATAGACTGCGGTTATGGTGGCAACATAGGTTCTACCATTATAGACCTTACGGGCGACGAGCCTGTGCTGGTACGTGAGGGAAAAGGCAGTGTAGAGCTGTAAGTAGCTCTTAACCAAACAAATTATTTTTTAGAATCAATTAATTTAACGCAGTTAAAAAATCTAGCGGACTAGGAACTTTATCCAGTGTGCGCTGCGTTACGTGTGTGTAAATAAGTGTGGTCTTTATATTATTATGGCCCAGCAGTTCTTTTATAACGCGCACGTCTGTTCCGGCATCCATGAGATGCGTAGCGTAGGAATGGCGCAGGCTATGCAGCGTGACGGTTTTTTTTATGCGGGCTTTAACACAAGCCTTTATAAATACCTGTCTTAAACTTTCGGGCGCATATTGTGGTGCGTTTTGACCATTAAATAAATAGGTTTGTGGTTTGAATTCTAGATAGTATGCTTTGAGTAGCTCGCGCATGGAATCTGGATAAGGCAGTATTCTATCTTTACCGCCTTTGGCATTTTTTAAGTGTATTTGCCTGCGAGTCTTGTCTATGTCGGTTATTTTAAGATTTATGAGCTCACCGCTGCGCAGTCCCAGCGCATAAACCATGGTGAGCATGCATTTATGCTTGAGGTTTGTAGATGCATCTAAGACCTTTTTCACCTCTTGCAAACTCAACACTACCGGTAGCGGTCGTGGCTGTGTTTTAGGATATACGGTACTGAAGTCTATCTCGCGATTGTGTATTTCCATAAGGTATAACTTGAGTGCGCCTATGAGTTGCTTATGCGTTGTATAAGCAAGTTTTTTATGGAGCACCACCTCGCCTATCTCGTGAAGTAATTTATCTGTGCTAAGCTCTTGTATTGGTTTATTGCCGATATATTTTTGGAAAGCGATTAACGACCCATGATAGGAATTTATAGTGTTAGGCGCGTAGCGCTTAATTTCTAGCAACCGCGCAAAATCGTGAAAAGTTTGCATATAAGTATCACGTTTAAAATGTGTGTGAATTTACAAAAGGTTGGGATATCGTACCAAATAAAAGATATTAGCAACCTTGCAAAAAGGTTGGGATATCGTACCCTATGGTATTGCAAAACCCACAGTTTTAGGTTAGATTTGGATATACTAACGTTGCCACACATTTGAAAATACAACAGTAATAAGATAGAA
>JANQTO010000459.1 GCA_030731685.1 Nonlabens sp. | reverse complement strand
CGCATTACGGTAAATGCAAACCTTAATAAATACCGGTTTTTAATAACGCTGGTGCATGAAGTGGCGCACCTCGTGGCTTTTAAGAAATATGGCCGTGGCATTAAACCACATGGAGTGGAGTGGAAGCAAACCTTTCAGCATCTTATGTTGCCGTTTCTACGGCCTGAGGTTTTTCCTAATGATTTGCTGCCCATTCTCGCGAGGCATTTTAGAAACCCTAAAGCCAGTAGTGATACTGACGCCGCCATGAGCGTGGCCCTAAAGTCATACGATGCTGGCACCGATAAAAATTATATCTTTGAGATAGCGCACGGTGCCATATTTGCATCGGCAAACGGGCGTAAATTCAAGAAAGGAAACCAACTGCGCAAGCGGTACCAGTGTGTAGAACTGGCCACAGGGCGCGTGTACCTTTTTCAACCTAATGCACAAGTAGAATTATTAAAAAATTATGGATAATAATAAATATGCAGTAATAATGGCTGGTGGAGTCGGCTCCCGATTCTGGCCAGTGAGCAAGCAAGCGTTTCCCAAGCAATTTCACGATATGCTGGGCATGGGGCAGTCCTTATTGCAAATGACCTATGAACGCCTCGCGCAGCAAATTCCTGCAAACCAAATTCTCGTACTGACAAACCATTTATATACAGAGCTCGTAAAGGAACAATTGCCGGACGTGCTGGAGAAAAACATCGTTGCAGAGCCTGCCATGCGCAACACGGCACCCTGCATTTTACTCGCTGCCCTAAAAATCCAAAAAGAAAATCCAGACGCGCTCATGATTATCGCGCCCAGCGACCATTACATTGCAGAGCAGGACATCTTTAACGAGGACCTCGCATCGTGTTTTGACTTTTGCACGATTTATCCGCAGGCGTTGATGACCTTGGGCATACAGCCTACATCGCCTAACACGGGTTATGGCTACATAGAGTTTGAGAAAGACGCACTTGACATTAAAAAAGTAGCGCAGTTTCGGGAGAAACCAGACGCTGTTACGGCGCAACAATTTATAGATGCAGGAACATTTTTGTGGAACGCAGGGATTTTTGTGTGGAGTGTTGCTGGTGTCGTTTCCGCTTTCGCGAAAGCGCAACCTGCCATGACCACCTTATTCACAACGGGCCTACCAGCTTACAACACCCCAGAGGAAGCGGCATTCTTAGAAGCAAACTATCCCACTGCCGAAAATATATCCATAGACTACGCCATCATGGAAAACTCCAGTGAGGTATATGTACTTCCTGCAAGATTCAGTTGGAACGATTTGGGAACTTGGGGTTCCTTATTTGATAAGCTCGATAAAAACGAACAGCACAACGCCGTGGTAAATGCCGAGGTTTTAAGTATAGAATCTAGCGGAAACATGATACGTACAAGCACAGGTAAGAAAGTATTTATTCAAGGGCTAGAAGATTATATTATTGTAGACCAGGATGACATTCTCATGATTATCCCAAAAACTGCCGAACAAGAAATTAAACAACTGCGCAATGCAGCCATGTCTAAGCATGGTGACGATATAGGATAATGGAAAATACACAAGGTAACCACAGCGATAGGCACGCAATTTTAAGAGAAGGATGGGGTTTCATCTCTAAATTCTTACATGACTTACTGGACATAAGACGCGATTCCAGCGCCATAGAAACTATAGATGCCGTGCGCAAGGATATTTCCTTTCAAGGTCACAACGCATGGATTCTCGTATTCTCCATTATGGTGGCGAGTGTTGGACTTAACGCAAACTCCACGGCAGTGGTCATAGGAGCGATGTTAATATCACCACTTATGGGACCTATTGTAGGTATGGGTTTGGGTACGGCCATTAATGACGGTACGATGCTGCGCAGGTCACTACTCAATCTTGGCGTTATGGTGGGCTTGTCATTGCTTACGGCAACCTTATACTTTTTAATCACACCTATTAACGAATATACTCCAGAGCTACGAGCAAGAACCTATCCCACGATATTGGACGTGCTCATCGCAATTTTTGGCGGACTGGCACTAATTGTTGCCAAAGCTAAAAAAGGAACAATATCAAACGCCATTGCAGGTGTGGCCATTGCCACGGCCTTAATGCCGCCATTGTGTACAGCCGGTTATGGAATAGCTGGCGGTAATTTAGAAGTTTTTGGCGGGGCGATGTACCTGTTTCTTATTAACT
>JANQTO010000458.1 GCA_030731685.1 Nonlabens sp. | reverse complement strand
TACCGGTACAGTTACTTCACAGCAAGATTCCATGTTGACACTCGAGAATGCGGTATTTATTCAAATGCAAAAGCCTATGAAGTTAAAACTAAATAAGCAAGTAACCGTGAAAGGTAGATGCATGGGTTACGATGACCTTTTACAAGAAATTAAAATAGATCAAGCAATAATAGAAAAACAATAAAATTAAAAATTACGTTATGAAAAACAACTACTCTTTTTACAGTCTTTTAACCGCAATACCAGTTGGTTTGCTCATTCTTTTGAGTTTCTCCTCGGGACAGCCTGGACAGTTTTCTGGTTCACCTGGTGACGGTAACTCGACGTGTACCTCGTGTCATGCGCCTGGTTCTACGTACGGCGGCGTTCCAACGCTCACAGGAGTTCCGTCTTCATACGTTCCTGGTCAAAGCTATAATTTAAGCCTTGCCATAAACGGTTCGTCCAGAAGTAAATTTGGATTCAATATCACAGCCGAGTCTGGCTCTAATGCAAAAGTAGGTACATGGACAGCTGGTGCTGGAACTCAATTACGTTCTGACGCTGCTGGACTTACACACACAAATGCAGGAAACACTAGCTCTACATGGAACTTTACATGGGTTGCACCAGCTACAAATCAAGGTAATGTAACTTTTTATTTTGCTACCATACAGGCAAATAATGCAGGTGGTAATTCAGGTGATCAAACGGTTGCAGGTAGTGTACGATCAACACTAGGCATAGACACCGCAGCACTTGCAGCGTTTTCTATGTTTCCTACACAAGTGGACAACGACTTAAATATCACGCTCAAAAATGCCGATGCTGGTCAGGTGCGTATTTATAATTTGACAGGTGCGCTAGTTCAGGAACAAGCCATTGCTAGAGAGGAACGTTTATCGTTAGTAGGTCTTACAACAGGTATGTACCTAGTAAACGTAACCGCAAATGGTGGAACACAAACGGCACGTATTATTAAGAATTAAGTTAAATCAACCTAAAATCTATAGCCGTTTCTTACGAAACGGCTTTCTTATTATGAAACAGCTTATTACTTTATTACTCTTTTTTCCTCTGTTTATTACGGCACAAGATGATTTGCTAGAAGGACTAGAACCTGAAATAGATAAAACCGTAACATCTACTTGGAAATCTCTGAAAGTAGTCAATTTTGAAACTACAAAACTGGTTGCCAAAGATGAATTCCAGCTTATTATCTCGCACCGTTTCGGTAGTGTGGAAAATGGATTTGATGACCTCTTTGGTCTTGATAATGCGGTTACTAGATTTCAGTTTGTCTATGGTCTTACTGACTGGATGCACATTGAGGCGAGTAGAAGTAGTTTTAGCAAGACCTATCAAGTAGCAGGTAAATTCAAATTAAAAGATCAGGTCATTGACGGTTTTCCGTTCAGTATTGCGGCCTTTACAGCACTCGATATCAATACAGGTCTTGAGCAAGAAGTACTACCTAAGCTACAATTTGAAAACCGCCTGGGATATACGACCCAACTCATCATTGCCAGAAAAGTATCTGATAAATTAAGTGCACAAATAAGCCCTACCTATTTTCATCAAAACTATGTAGATTTTGACCCACAAGATAATTCGCAATTTGCACTAGGTGTAGGCGCACGATATAAATTAACAAATCGCTGGTCCATAAATGCTGACTACGGCTATCACTTGAACCGTGCAGACGGTAGCCCTTTTGTGAATCCACTGAGTATAGGATTTGACTTAGAGACTGGCGGTCATGTTTTTCAATTGCATTTCACAAATGCACAGCCCATGCTTACAAATGGCTTCCTGAGCCAGGGAACCGGTGACTGGAGTGAAGGTCGTTTCTTCTTTGGATTTAACTTGGTGCGTGTTTTTTAAACCAAACCTTACAAGAGTATCTCCACATTGTGAGACTTTAGGTCTTCTAAATAAGTACTGTCTGTATAATCGTTGCGGTTGATTTCTACTGTCGTACTTTTCTTAAGTTCTTTGCGGCGTATCTCGCGGCAAAAACGTCTTACGTTTGTCGGGTTTGCTAGTTTAAGTCCTGGTACAGCATCTGTCGTCCCTTCAGCGTCTTTTGCGACCATGGTGACATAAGAAGAGTTGCAGTGCTTGCTTTTGCCCGTTTGAATATTTTCTGCATCTACACGTATGCCTACGACCATGGAACTGCGACCCACATAATTTACAGTAGCCTTGAGAGTTACAAGCTCACCTACTTCTATAGGTGCGAGAAAATCCACGACGTCTACACTTGCCGTGACACAGTAATTATTGCTATGTTTTGATGCGCAGGCAAATGCTATCTGGTCTATGAGTGATAATATGTGGCCGCCATGAATCTTTCCTGAAAAGTTTGCGTGCGATGGCAACATGAGCATGGATAGTACAACTCTTGATTCTTCGGGAGATTTGAATGTTTTTTGCATGAATTTAATTCAGTAGTATTAGCGCATTTATGTTGTTAAGTTCGCTTTCGCGAAAGCGTATAAAGCACATTTATTCCCGTCCAAAATGAGGCGATTTTTCAAGAACAACCTCGGTGATAAAATAGGTAGTATCACCCCAGAAGAAGAAGGTTCCGTACTTTTCTTCATAGCGCACTTTTACATATTTCCCTTGATATTCATTGAGTTTTTGAACCACATCTTCATTACTGTCCATCACCGAAAAACTGAAGATTTGAGCGCCGCTTATTCCTTGCGAAATCTCACCTTCCCAAGTTTTTACGACATAACCCTTGCTAGAAAATTTGATGAGTTCACCACTGCGATATCCTTCAGAATATGTGGCAAAATATAGAAATGCGTACCACAGCGAGGCGATTACAAAAACGGTAAGTACAATAATGACAAGTATTTTTTTCATGATATGGCTATATTAAAAAAGAGTCCAGTTAAAATGGCAATGCCAAAGCTAAGCAATGTGCCTATTAAAACATACTCTGTGAGTTTCATATTTTTTGCTTTACTCAAGTCGCCAAACCTAAAAACCGACTTTGCCGTTAGTAAAAAACCTACTGCTTCCCAGTGATTGGTGATAATAAACACAAAAACAAAAAGCCGCTCGAGCATTCCTATCCATTTACCAGCATTTTTTAAGGAGTTCACACCGCTGTCTTCAATGTGATTTTCCCACCGCATGAAAAATGTTTTAAGCATGATGCTGACCGGCGCGGTAAGAAATATCGTGCAAAGCAATAATGCGAGTACGGTGTTGATTATGTTGTCATCAAGAGTTAGGTCTGGATAAACGATAAGCGTTATGACGACAAGTACTGTAATATGCGCAAGCTGGTCTAGAAAAAATAGGGTAGTGCGGTTCTTTTTGGTGGTGAAATATAATTTGAGAGCATCGATGATGAGGTGAGTAACTGCAATAATAATGGCAATGTACCAGTAGTTGCTATGCTCATGAAGTAATAAAAGCAATGTAAGCACTCCATGAATTGCTACATGCAGATATAAATGTGGCGAGGCCAATTTGTGTTTTTCTTTCCTCTTTACAAGACCACTGGTCTGAAAAATAAAATCGCCCAGTATGTGCGCCAGCAGTAGTTTAATAAATAGTTCCATCGCTCAAATCGTTATAGTAATTTTCAAATAGTTGGAGCAGTTCTTTAGTTTCTGACCAGTTAGCTCGGTCCAAGCGACGGCTTACGGTTGCTTGTTTAATGCCCAGTAGGTTGCCCAGTTCTTCTTGTGTTTGTGCAGGGTTTTTTAATAATTCGTATAGGATACCAGCGCTGGTAACGTTCCAGCTATCCATGTATAATAAAGCCATTTTTAGGCACATATTCATGTAGCGGTCCAGTGGTTTATCGCTTGAGACTACAATGGTTTGATTACGTTCTTTAAGGTGGTCCAGTGTAGTTCCAGACCTTGTAAACGCACTTCCCGTGGATTTTGCAATCTGGTTGTCTACTATGGTTATTTCTCCTAGACCTACTGCCACTCGCACATCGAGTCCCTGCGTTCTTTTAAGACCCGTTTTAATTTCCAGGATACACTGCAAGGCATCTACAGGGTTTGTTAATACTGCTTGAAAGCTATCACCTCTGTAAATTACATACCTGTTTTTTTGAGCATGCCGTTTCAAGCTTTCTTCTATAACAGGCAAATAGGTAGAAGCTTTGTGTTGTTGTGAGTTTACCACATCTCCGGCGAGTACTAGATTCATGACTGGATTTTAGTAAAATGTTATTTGTAAATATATTACACTTTTGTGTAATAAAGTCTATTTATTACACAAAAGTGTAATAATCGACATATATTACACTTTTACGTAATAATTCATACGTATTACGTATTTGTGTAATAAAGCGCACTTATTACATTATAACGTAATAATTAAACCTACTGATTATCATTGCAATCCAGATAATCTGGGTCGTTTTCTATAGCACGAGTAACGAGTTTATCATTAAGGCTTTTATTTGCTTTGGCGCCCAGTTTTTTGAGTCGTTCGGCTTTGCCTATGAGGTTACCTGAGCCTTCACTCAGTTTGTTCATGCTGGTTTTATAAGTTTTTTGAACGGTTTCGAGCTGCGTACCTACCTTAATAAGGTCGTCTGTAAGTAGCACAAACTTATCATATAAACTACCGGCAGCGGCTGCAATATCGAGTGCGTTGCGCTGCTGTTTTTCATTTTGCCACATGGTGTCAATAGTGCGTAATGTAGCGAGTAGGGTTGTAGGTGTCACGATGACTATATTTTTATCAAAAGCATCGCTGTACAAACCCGCATCATTATTTAGAGCCATGGCAAATGCTGGTTCTATGGGAACAAAAAGCAATACAAAATCTGGACTTTCTATCGCATACATTTCATGATAGTTCTTTGCAGACAGGTCATTCACATGCTTTTTGAGTGCGGCGACATGCGCTTTTAAATGTACTTCTTGTAGTGATTCATCTTCCTCATTAACGTAGCGCTCATAAGCGTTGAGGGAAACCTTAGAATCAATTATCATTTTTTTACCGCCAGGCAAGTTAATCACCACATCGGGAAAACGAGTACTGCCATCTTCGGTACGGTAGCTTTGTTGCACCTCATATTCCTGTCCTTTTTCTAATCCTGATTTTTCAAGCACGCGTTCCAGTACCAGCTCGCCCCAGTTACCGCGCATTTTTGCGTCGCCTTTAAGTGCTTTAGTAAGATTAGATGTTTCCTTGCTCATTTGCTCGTTGAGTTCTTTGAGACTAAGAATTTGCTGTCGCAGCATACTTTGTCGCTCGATAGTGTCCTTGTGCGTGTCCTCAACTCTTTTTTCAAAAACAGTAATTTTCTCCTGTAGCGGACTCAGTATTTGCTCGATGTTCTTTTTGTTTTGGTCAGCAAATTTTGTGGAGTTGTCTGTGAGTATTTTGTTAGCGAGATTCTCAAATTCCTTGGTAAATCTCTGGTTAAGTTTTTCGAGCTCTGTTTGGGATTCTAAGTGTTTTTCTGTGGCTTTTTCCAGTGTTATGCGACTTTGAGCGAGGTTAATTTCAAGGTTAGATTTTTCACGAGCGATGCGTTCCAGTTGTTCTTCCAGTACTGTAAATCGTTTGTTTAAGTTGTCGAGCTGCTCGTTTTTACCTTCTAGATGTGCTTGTAATGTTCCCGTTTGTAATTTGAGTGCATCTCGTTCTGCTGTAATTTGGGATGCTGTCGCTAGCTGATTAGTAAGCGTTTTGACCTCTGATTCCAAGGTGCTTATTTTAGCTTTAGAAGTTGTTTTAGCAAATAACCAACCCAAGACGGCACCTACGATTATGGCAATAATGATAAGAATGATGTTGCTGGTGTCCATAGTCTAAGAAATTGTAGTCTAGGTAAAAATACAACCTCCCAAAAAGTCTTTTGGAACTAACGCAGGGAAGTTATCTACACTGCGACCGATTTCTTAAAAACTAAGTAAACACATAAATTATTGCTGCATAGCGTAATGGTCGTAGGCTATTTTTGCAATATTAGCTATGATTGCGTCGGAGGTTTGAGAATTGCTTGTGGTATTTCTTAGGAAAACACTGATGTATATTTTTTCACCGTTGGGAAGTTCGATTATTCCCACATTGTTAGTTGCTCCCGTAACGCCAGCATCATTTGTAAACGATGAGCCAGAACGTTGTGCAATCACCACATTAGGCAATTTACCCTTAAGCCGCGCCGTACCTGTTTTACTAGCTGCCATTGCATTATAAAGCCATAGTGTATGTTCTTTATTGAGGATTTTACCTTCATCAAACTCTTTGAGTAGGTTAGTATATGCTAACGGTGTCGCAGTATTGACAAATTGCGAGTCCCAATCTATATGCATCGCAGCCTCATTGTTTTTAATGACAATTTGATTATTATTTAAAAAATTTTCTACGGTTTCTGTGCCACCTACCAATCGCAATAGGACATCTGTAATATTATTGTCACTTTCTTGGAGCATCCAGTTGAGTGCCTCTTCTAGGGTAATGGAGACATTTGCATCAGGATATTTTTCACGAAACGGACTCCACGTATTCTCTAGCAAATCTTCTTTAGTGATGACGATGATTTGTTGCATGTGATGCTCGCCTTGCTCCACTTTATCAAGAACCGCAAGCGCAATTGGGAACTTAAAAGTGCTGAGCATGGCATAAGGATCGCTGGCATTGACAGTTGTAGATTCAGTAGATTTTGAATGCATGTTATGGATTCCTACATCTTCGTTCTTTGAAGACAGCAGTTGTTCAATCTCAGTTTGAAGAGAATTTTCAACCTTTTGTTCGGTTGTGCTTTTATTTTTATTCATGCAAGAATTAAGACACGCGAGCATCGCGCAAATTACCAGTGTATACTTTTTCATAAGTTGTATTTATTTTCAATAATACGCACGACTTTTTGCTTAGTTACGCTTTCGTACCGTAATTCGTAAAACTAATTTACGCTGTGATGACCATTGTTAATACTCATACGGCATAAACTTCTTTAAGTTACGCTTTCGCGAAAGCGTAATTCAAAGAAAGCGAACTACCTAAAAATTCTCTAAGGTAAATCATGTCCCTGAGAGGCGATATAAATTTGAAACCACTGCTCGTTCGTGAGTTTCACGTCAAGGGAATCAACGGCTATTTGAAGCCTGTCTATGTTACCGCTGCCCACGATAGGAAGGATGCCGGCAGGGTGCATGAGCAGCCACTGGTACATGACTTTGTCTATGCTGTCAATGCCATTTTCAGCAGCGATTTCCTGTAAAATATGTTGAAGACGCTGTTCTTTTTCAGTTTTAGGATGGAACAAGGAGCCACCTGCGAGCGGTGACCACGCCATGGGTTTAATGCGTTTAGCCTGCAAATAATCGAGATTATTATTTTCAAAATGCTCTAGTGCAGCGACAGATAGTTCTATTTGGTTTGTTAGTAGCTGCTGATTAACATACGACTGCAGGCTGTCAAACTGCAACGGCAAAAAATTTGAAACGCCAAAATGCAACACTTTACCACTTGCATGCAACTTGTCAAAAGCCGAGGCAACCTCATGACCGTCCATAAACGGCGATGGCCTGTGTAATAGGAGCAAATCTATACGGTCAGTTTTAAGATTTTCAAGAGATTGCTCCACTTGACTGATGATGTATGACTCGCTATAATCGTAGTATTTTACCTTGCGCTCTGGGAATTTGTCAGTGGTTAATTTAATGCCGCATTTCGTCACCAGTTGCATACTGTCGCGTAAGGCTTTATCGTCGCCCACTGCATTTCCGAACAACGCTTCACAGGTGTGATTGCCATAAATATCGGCATGGTCAAAGGTGGTAATGCCTAAATCCATAGCCTGATGCACAAAATGTCTCAATTCTTCAGAACTCATGTTCCAGTCATTAAGGCGCCACATGCCGTGAACGATTCTAGAAAGTGATAAGGAGTCTGAAAGTGCTATCATAATTGCTTTTTATTTGAACAAAGATAGGATTTTGATATCGTCAAATCCTGCATGCATTTCAAATTACTTTCTCTAAAAAGACCAAGAAATCACTCGCATTTGTAACTTGTAGCCTTATTTGCTCTACGAGAATATGATGAACCTCAACCTACACCAAAGCTGGAAAACTGTTTTACAGCAAGAACTTGAAAAAGATTACTTTAAAAGTTTGCAAGATTTTGTCGCTCAGGAGTATGCTACAAAAACCTGTTTTCCACCACAAGACCTCATTTTTGCAGCAATGAACCGCACGCCTTTTGAAAAGGTAAAAGTGGTCATTTTAGGGCAAGACCCTTACCACGGTGCAGGCCAGGGAAACGGCTTGTGTTTCTCGGTAAACGATGGAGTTAGCATGCCACCAAGTTTATGGAATATCTTCAAAGAGCTAGAAAATGATTTGGGTATTCCAACTCCAGCATCGGGTAACCTAGAACGCTGGGCGGACCAAGGCGTTTTATTGCTTAACGCCGTGCTGACCGTGCAAGAAGGAAAGGCAAATAGCCACAAAAAGCGCGGTTGGGAACAATTTACAGATGCGGCGATAAAAGCGATTAACGAGCAGCGCGAGCAAGTTGTTTTTATGCTTTGGGGTAACCCTGCAAAAACGAAGGCAAAACTTATAAATACCACGAAGCACCTAGTTTTAGAATCTAAACACCCGTCGCCATTAAGTGCAAACAAACCTGGCTGGTTTTTTCAAAATCAGTTTTCTAGGGTTAACGGGTATCTGGAAAAGGTAGGGAAAGAACCTGTTAGGTGGTAGTTTTAGAACCTAAAATGATATCTGTTTAAAAAAACGTAATTCCAGTTCGAGCGATAGTCGAGAATGGAATGGGTGGTAATAAAACCTTGAGTTCATCAAACAACGTCTCGACTATCGCTCGACATGGTTTGTTCAGAGTTTTTGTGGTTTTAACTATCGACCTCGCACTGAATAGTTTGTTTAGAGTTTTTATGGTTTTAACTATCGACTATCGCACTGAATAGTTTGTTTAGAGTTTTTGTGGTTTTAACTAACTACTATCGCTCTGTATGGTTTGTTAGGAGTTTATCAGTTGAAACCAGTCTGCACTTACTTTATGGTTGAGTTCTACTTCTCGCATTTAGCTATATTTCACGCTGTTTAAATAGGTTTGTCTGCATTGTAAGCTTTCGCGAAAGCGTAACACATGCAACCGCAAGCCCTTAAAAATCTATGAATTCCTATTAGGATTTGTACTCCAAACCTCCAAACTCGGTACAAAACCTATGTCGTCTAAGGACAGCAAAGAAACAATGGATTGCGCAATGTGATGGGCTTTTAACTTATATTCTGGATTTTTTTGTTCCATCCCGGCTTTTTCTATAAAATCAGTTACTACCTCGCTTGGGTTTACTTGAGTAACTCTCACATTGTGCGGGCGCAACTCTGCACGCCAGGTATCTGTAAGACCACTAACGGCAAACTTGCTGGCTACATAGCCGGAGCCGCTTGCAAAACCTCTTGCAGCAGCGGTGGAACCTATGTTGATAATGTTGCCGTATTTTGCTTTTATGAAATGTTTTGCTGCTTCTTTACCAGCAAGAAAAACACCTTTTGTATTTACTTCCCATTGCAGTTGAAAATCTGCAAGGCTAGTTTCTGTTAACGGTGCAAACTTGCCAACGCCGGCATTGTTGATAAGCACATTTAAACCGCCTAATGTTTTAACAGCATATGCAAATAGCGCAATGACCTGTTGTTCATTTGCAATGTCTGCTCTAAAATACGGAACGTCCAGTTTCTTTGCAGCACTGGACAGACGTTCTTCATTACTTGCAGTGATGAGAACGTGAGCACCTTGCTCTTTGAGCATTCTTGCAGTTTCATATCCTATGCCGCTGCTAGCACCCGTTACGAGTATTTTGGCTTCTTTTAAATTCAATTGTGTGGTATTAAAAGGTGTTTATGAGCTTATCCTAAAATAGCGATGATTTGCTCAGCAAGTTCCGTACCTATGCGGTCTTGAGCTTCTAGCGTTGCTGCACCTATGTGTGGTGTAAGCGATAATTTAGGATTCATTAAAAGCTGTACCTCTGGTTGCGGTTCGGTTTCAAAAACATCGAGTGCGGCAAATGATAAATGCTCGCTATCGAGGGCTTCTACTAACGCAACTTCGTTAAGAACACCACCACGAGCCGCGTTTACTACGGCAGCACCTTTCTTCATTTTTTGAAAATCGGCAGCATCTAGAACGTATGAATCTTGCGCTGGAACGTGTACGGTAATGAAATCGGCGGTTTTGAGAAGCGTTTCTTTATCTACTAATGGTATGGCAACGGTTACTTGCTGGCCATCAAAGAAATCTAGCGTAACCTTGGGAGCATTTGCAGCATGGCTGTCGTTTGCAATAACATTCATCCCAGTTCCTACAGCAATACGGGCTACTTCTTGACC
>JANQTO010000457.1 GCA_030731685.1 Nonlabens sp. | reverse complement strand
TGGAAAACAGGCCTTATTCCTATTCAAACAGGTATTCTAGTAGGTGGCGATGTAGGTAGGGTCTATGTGGACGGTGAATTCAGCGATAAATGGCATAACGACTACGGCGTTGGTTTCTGGGTAAACACAGCAGACGCAATAGGAGCAACGGTCAATTTATTTAACGGTGAGGACGGCCTTCGTTTTAGCTTTTTAGTAGGTTTCAACTTTTAGATAGGTTTATGGAGTCTTTGAAGACAATTTGATAATCATTAATTTGACTTCAGTAAACTCCGTAAGCCAAACGCTTTGTAAAATAAAACGATTTAGTCAGTTTTCCATATTTTTGTAACATGCAAGAGATAGATTTTATGATGGACGTCACCTTGAGTTTTAACGAGCTCCTGAATGACTATAGGTTGCGTCTGGAGACAGAAACAAACCCGTTAGTCATTAATTATTTGAACGGTATTCTAGCATATGCTAAGGCAAATCCTGCTCTGGAAGATGGCTTCAAAATAGAAGAACTAGAATTATACAAAGAACAAATTAAAGTCATAAGTGCTGACCTGTTCCCAGCTGCACTTACCAAAAATGAAATCAAAGGACTTACCATTCCTTTTTCAAACCTGCTGTTTAATTGTTCCGAGCGTTTGAAGAACGTTCTGGAACACGCACCTGAAGATTTCTCCATTTTACAGGACTCTGACTTTGACAATTTCACCATGTCTTGTGGTGTCATTCTCAATGCAGTTTATGGTGTGAGTTTAGACTTGAGTAGGGCACTTCATTGCGACATACCAGACGCAACTGGTAGAATGCATACGTATAGAATTACCTATAATGCCGATTTTATAAACGTTCACCGCAACGAAGGCGTAAAAGCACTGGAGCGCGAGGAAGTTTTAGAATTGCTTCAAAATCCAGAAGATACGGCACTATGGAAAAAACGTTTCCCGCCACATAGTTACAGTTTCAAGGGTTTCGGAATCGTTTCTTTAACTGATGTGACTACAGAGCGCAGCGTTTCAGATTTAAAGACCGTGCTACTCAATGGCAATACAGATACAAAAGAACCTAATAGCGAGGTAGAAAATATTTTCAAACGTTTATTTAACATAGATGATTTAAGGGTAGGGCTTACCATTTTTGAAAACAGAGAAAAACAATTCTCTCACGTATCGTTTGAGACCGCGCCTAGTTTTATTCTTGGTAATATTCCCGAGCAGGACTGTAAAACCGCTCTTTGTTCTGATGCTTACAAAAAACTTCTGGTAGATTTCAAAACCCTTGTCATACCCGACGTAGCGGTATATGCAAAAAATATAGACAACCGCTACCTGACTGATACCTTTCAGGAACAGGGAATTAAATCGGCTATTTTACATCCATTGAGTAATCGTGGAAAATTGTTGGGCATCATGGAAATTGTCTCCACGCAGGCATATGCCTTGAACATGTTCAATAGTCTTAAAATTAAAGAAATATCGGAGTACGTTACCGTTTCTTTGATACGCTCAAACGATGAGTATGCAAATAGAATTAAGGCACTTATTCAGTCAGAGTGCACATCTATTCACCCAAGCGTTAAGTGGCGATTTGACTCTGAGGCACATCGCGTGCTTACAAAGCGAGAGCAAAATAAAAAAGCGTCGTTTAAGGATATTGTCTTTGAAGACGTACATCCCTTATATGGTCAGATAGATGTCGTAGGTAGTAGCGATGCCCGTAATGATGCTATTAAACAAGATTTGGTTTCACAATTAACGCGTGTGTGTGATATTTTCGCTTTCGCGAAAGCGACACAACCCATACCCATTTACGACCAGATAACCCATCGTATTCTTGTCATATTAGATGACCTGGAGCGCGATGGTATGGATGCAAATACCGAGCGTGTCATTACAAAATTACTGGTAGATGAGGTAAATCCTACCATGCAGCACGTGAGTCGCCTTTCGGATAGACTTAAGGAAATGGTAACAAACTATGTAACAGAAACCAGTGCTACAGACGGTGTTATTCATGAACATCGTTCAAATTACGATACCGCTATACAGGTAGTTAATGATGAGGTGGCCATGCACCTGGACTATGCCCAAAAAGAAGCGCAGCAACTGTTTCCTCATTATTTTGAACGCTTTAAGACTGATGGAGTAGAACACAATATTTACGTGGGCTCATCTATCAGTGACACGATAGAA
>JANQTO010000456.1 GCA_030731685.1 Nonlabens sp. | reverse complement strand
CTTCTTCTAGAGCCTGAAAACTCTTTATCATCATGACAAAATTTTCCAACTTTGTCTTTGCGTTACTCTGTATGTTAATATCCAGGCGGCGTATATTTTCCATGACCTCAAAAATACTGCGGTCATATTGTTTGGCGGCTACAATCAAACGGTCTATAGTCGTTTGACCTATTCCACGCGCTGGATAATTAATAACACGTTTGAGCGCTTCTTCATCCTTTGGGTTTACGACAAGCCGCAGGTAGGACAGGACGTCTTTCACTTCCTTACGCTGGTAAAAACTCAAACCTCCATAAATGCGGTAGGGTATGTCACGTTTGCGCAGCGCATCTTCCATAGCTCTGGACTGTGCGTTTGTGCGGTAGAGAATGGCAAATTTATCATTGCCCAGCTGGTGGTTCATTTTATTGTCCCAAATGCTTCCTGCGACGTAGCGGCCTTCTTCGGCATCGCTCATTAAGCGGTGTACGATGATTTTAGGTCCGTCATCGTTTGCAGTCCACACTATTTTGTCCAGTTTGGTTTTATTTTTTTCGATGATGGAGTTTGCAGCTTCTACAATGTTTTTTGTGGAGCGGTAATTTTGCTCCAGTCTGTAGGCTTTTACATTGTCATAATCTCGCTGAAAATTCAGAATATTATTAATATTTGCCCCGCGGAACGCATAAATAGATTGTGCATCGTCACCTACAACACATATATTTTGAAACTTGTCAGACAGCGCCTTAACGATAAGGTACTGGCTGTGGTTTGTATCCTGATACTCGTCTACGAGAATGTACTGGAAGCGGTTTTGGTACTTTGCGAGAACCTCTGGAAAACGGTTGAGAAGTTCGTTTGTCTTTAACAACAAATCGTCAAAATCCATAGCGCCAGCTTTGAAACAGCGCTCGCAATACTCTTTATAAATATCGCCAAAACGCGGTCTGCGCGCCATAGCGTCTGCCTCCTGTAATTCTGGGTCGTTGAAATATGCGCGCACAGTAATCAGGCTGTTTTTCATGCTGGAAATGCGTGAAAAAATTTGCTTGTATTTATAAACGTCCTTGTCCAGACCCATTTCTTTAATAATGGCACTGGTAAGTCGCTGGGAATCTTGTGCGTCGTAAATGGTAAAATTGTTTGGGTAGCCCAGTTTGTCAGCCTCAACGCGTAGTAATCGCGCAAAAACGGAGTGAAAGGTTCCCATCCACAGGGCTTTTGCCTCGCTGGTTCCCACGATATCGGCGATACGCTTTTGCATTTCCCGCGCTGCTTTATTTGTAAAAGTCAGGGATAAAATATTGTACGGGTCCACACCTTGCTGCATAAGGTATGCGATGCGTATGGTGAGCACGCGAGTCTTACCAGAACCTGCGCCGGCTATGACTATCATAGGGCCGTCTTTTTGTAGTACTGGTGCTTGTTGCGCTTCGTTTAATTGGGAAATATAATCTTGCAAAGTGGTATTATTTAAGGAGTGAAAAGATACGGGTTGCATCTCAAAGTAGCGGCCTTTAAACTGGCTTTTTATACACGATTTGCCCTAGATTTTTGAACAGGTATTGTGTGGAGTTCGCTTTCGCGAAAGCGAAATATTTAAACCTATCTATTCCACAAATAAGTTATTTTACTACCATGGACCTGACGCATCGTCGTATTTTTGCTTCAAAACATATAAGACATGCAAGACGTTTGGAATTTTATAAGTGAACTCTCCTGGTACTGGTGGGTTCTTGTTTTTTTAGTGATAGTTGCGGTTTATGACATCTTTAATCGTAAACACATTATACTGCGCAACTTTCCGGTTGTAGGTCACATACGCTACTGGCTAGAAAGTATTGGGCCAGAATTGCGTCAGTACATCGTTGCAAATAATAGGGAAGAGCTGCCCTTTAATCGTATAGAACGTGGTTGGATTTATGCGAGCGCAAAGAATGAAAATAATTATGAGGGATTTGGTACAGACCGCGATATTTATGCGCACCAGTATATATTCATCAATAATGCGATGATGCCCTATAAGGTAGAAAAAGAGCATATCACGGCAAAAGAGCCTTCTTTTTTACCTGTTGCCAAAGTCATGGGAGCCTACCACAAACGCAAGCGACCTTACCGACCTGCGAGTGTCATCAATATTAGTGCGATGAGTTTCGGTAGTTTAAGTGCAAAGGCGATTGAAGCGATGAACAAAGGCGCTAAACAGGTA
>JANQTO010000455.1 GCA_030731685.1 Nonlabens sp. | reverse complement strand
TCATATTCCTTCAAATAAAGGCCAAATATAACGATATAGTGGGGCTTAAGTTACAAATCTCCATTCCCAAATTCCAAATTCCCTATTCTGCATTTCCTGACGGAAATACGTTATTACCGATTGCCTATTCTCTATTTCCTATATCAAATGGTTTATTGCCTATTCTCTGTTGTGCAGTGCTTTGTTCAAAATATCAAAATCGGCAATTAGCAATTGGTAATTGGCAATCAACAATCGGCAATCGTTAATCTTAAATTGGTAATCGTGTTACGCTTTCGCGAAAGCGAACTCAAAAACGCCACTATTGCATCTTAAATGACACTGTGTCATATTGCGTGGCATGGCACAAAGGTTGTCATAAGCAGAACGTTGAATTGGTAAAAATTAAAACGTAACAACATGAGTAAAATAATAGGAATAGATTTAGGAACGACGAACAGCTGTGTGTCTGTAATGGAAGGTAGCGAGGCAGTCGTAATCCCTAATGCTGAAGGGAAAAGAACTACGCCGTCTGTAATAGCATTTGTAGAAGGTGGCGAGATTAAGGTAGGTGACCCTGCAAAAAGACAAGCAGTAACCAACCCTACAAAAACGGTTGCTTCTATCAAGCGTTTTATGGGTAACAAATTTAGTGAGAGCTCTAACGAGATTCCGCGTGTACCTTATAAAGTAGTAAAAGGAGATAATGACACGCCACGTGTTGATATAGACGGTCGTCTATATACACCACAAGAGCTTAGTGCCATGACGCTTCAAAAAATGAAAAAAACGGCCGAAGATTATCTAGGCCAGGAAGTTACCCGTGCGGTAATTACCGTACCTGCATACTTTAACGACAGCCAGCGCCAGGCGACTAAGGAAGCTGGTGAGATTGCTGGACTTGTTGTAGAGCGCATTATTAATGAGCCTACTGCTGCGGCACTTGCTTATGGACTTGACAAAAAAGATACAGACCAGAAGATTGTTGTTTTTGACTTTGGTGGAGGAACGCATGACGTTTCTATCCTAGAATTAGGTGATGGCGTTTTTGAAGTACTTGCGACTGACGGTGACACACACTTAGGTGGTGACAACGTAGATGAGAAAATTATAGACTGGCTTGCAGACGCTTTTCTTGCTGACGAAGGAATGGACTTACGTAAAGACCCAATGGCTTTACAACGTCTTAAAGAAGCTGCTGAAAAAGCAAAAATTGAGCTTTCTTCAAGTGCACAGACCGAAATTAACTTACCGTATGTAACTGCAACGGCAAGCGGACCTAAGCACCTTGTAAAAACATTGACAAAGTCGGCTTTTGAGAAATTAATTGACGATTTAGTAAAAAGAACCATTGAGCCATGTCAAACTGCACTTAAAGCAGCTGGACTTTCTACAAGCGATATCGACGAGATTATCTTAGTAGGTGGTTCTACACGTATCCCAGCGGTACAGGAAGCTGTTGAGAAATTCTTCAACAAGAAGCCTTCTAAAGGAGTTAACCCAGACGAGGTTGTAGCAATAGGTGCTGCGATTCAAGGTGGTGTACTTACAGGAGATGTGAAAGACGTTCTTTTACTAGACGTTACTCCACTATCTTTAGGTATCGAAACTATGGGTGGTGTAATGACCAAGTTGATTGAGTCTAACACAACCATACCTACCAAAAAGTCACAAGTATTCTCTACAGCTGCAGACAACCAGCCAAGTGTTGAAATACACGTGATTCAAGGAGAGCGCTCCATGGCTGCAGACAACAAGACCATAGGTAGATTCCACCTGTCTGACATTCCACCAGCACGTCGTGGTACTCCACAAATCGAGGTAACCTTTGACATAGACGCAAACGGTATTATCAAGGTAAGTGCTGAGGATAAAGCGACTGGTAAGAAACAAGACATACGCATCGAGGCTAGTTCAGGTCTTACAGAAGAAGAAATCAAGCAAATGAAAGCAGATGCTGAGGCAAATGCAGAATCTGACAAGAAAGCTAAGGAAACTGCAGACAAATTGAACGCTGCTGACCAAATGATTTTCCAAACAGAGCAACAACTTGAGGAATTTGGCGATAAGTTACCAGCAGACAAGAAAGCACCTATCGAGGAAGCACTTAACGAGCTTAAGGCAGCTTACGAAACTAAAGAGCTAGAACAAATAGACCCAGCACTAGAAAAACTAAATACCGTTTGGACAGCTGCTAGTGAAGAAATGTACAAAGCACAGGCCGATGCCCAAGGTGG
>JANQTO010000454.1 GCA_030731685.1 Nonlabens sp. | reverse complement strand
CACACGTTGAGTACGCAATAGTTTACCACAAACGATGCTCGCAATGCGATTCCTCGTTCTACAGAATGACAAATGACTTTAAAAAGTTTTTGGACTAAAATAAAGTCGGTATTTGTTTTTTTCCCTTGAGGGAAATGCCGATAGGCAATGGGTGTTGCGTCATGCTATTCCACAAAGTCATAAGTTCTAAGCGCAGCTAGAAAACGAGCTAGTCTTAAGATAACTTACTCTGTGTAATAATAGTAACTTGTTGAAAAAATGCGGGTTGGTGCGGCGCGGCACAGTGGTGCTTCATCGTATTTTTGAGGTTCACCTAAAAGCAAGTGATTTGGCCGCCAAAGCAAAGACCGTAACACCATTAATGCAGCAGTATAACAAGATAAAGGCTAAATATCCTGATGCGTTGTTATTGTTCCGCGTGGGCGATTTTTATGAAACCTTTGGTGAAGATGCGGTGAAAACGGCACGTATTCTTAATATCGTACTTACTAACAGGAATAATGGTGGTGAGCGTACAGAGCTTGCAGGTTTTCCGCACCATTCTATTAATACGTATTTGCCTAAGCTTGTAAAAGCTGGTGAGCGCGTTGCCATATGTGACCAACTCGAAGACCCGAAACAAACGAAAAGCATTGTAAAACGTGGTGTCACCGAACTTATCACACCTGGTGTTTCTTTAAATGATGAAGTGCTTAGTTCCAAGTCCAATAATTTTCTAGCAGCGTTATGTGTTTCTAGAGATTTATACGGCGTGGCCTTTTTAGATGTTTCTACAGGCGAGTTTCTGGTAGCGCAAGGAACTCAGGAAGAAGTAGATAAGCTGCTTCAAAATTTTAATCCGAGTGAATTGCTGGTTACTCGTAGTGAGAAAAAGGAACTAGCAAAACAGTTTCCATATGACTTGCCTTTTTTTCATTTAGAAGATTGGGTTTTTCAAATAGATTATGCGACTACTTCCCTGCAAAAACATTTTAAGGTAAACTCGCTTAAAGGTTTTGGTGTAGAGAAACTGGACCAGGCACTTATCGCTGCAGGTGCTATACTTTATTACCTTGATGAAACACAGCATGACAAGCTGGACCACATAGCAACTATAGCTCGTATTGAAGACGATAACTATGTTTGGATGGACCGTTTTACCGTGCGTAACCTCGAGCTTTTTCATGCATTGAGCAGTGGTGCGGTCACACTCATAGATATTATAGATCATACGACTACAGCCATGGGCGGTAGGCTGCTCAAACGCTGGATGGCGTTCCCACTTAAAGAGATAGCAAGTATAGAAAAACGACATGATGTTGTTTCCTATTTCATGCAGCAAGCTGAAACAAAAGATACTATCAAAGGTTATCTAAAACGCATGAGCGATTTAGAACGTCTCATCTCTAAGGTCGCAGTTGGCAAGATTTGTCCACGTGAGGTTGTACAGCTTAAAAACAGTTTAGAAGTCATTGCACCCATAAAAAAACTGGCGATGGAATCTAGCGACACTTCATTGCAAATTATTGGCGAAAATTTGAACGCCTGCTCGCATATCGTTCAGTTTATTAAAGAGGCACTTGATGAAGATGCGCCTGTGAACATTCTTAAGGGAATGACCATCGCAGTAGGCTACCATGAAGAGCTGGACGAGCTACGCGGTTTAAGTACCAAAGGCAAAGAATACCTCGACAACATGCTTGCGCGTCACGCACAGGAAACAGGAATCAGCAGTTTAAAGATTGCGAGCAATAACGTTTTTGGATATTACATTGAGGTGCGCAATTTGCATAAAGATAAAGTTCCAGAAACCTGGATTAGAAAACAAACCCTGGTAAATGCCGAGCGCTACATTACTGAAGAACTTAAAGAATACGAAAGTAAGATTCTTGGAGCTGAAGAACGTATAAACGCCCTGCAACAAGAACTTTTTGATAAAGTAATTAAAGAGATTTTTCCATTTATAAAAGCCATTCAGTATAACGCACAGCTTGTAGGGCAGCTAGACTGTTTGATTTCCTTTGCAAGTCATGCAACTCGGGCAAACTACGTGCGACCAGAACTTATAGATGGTGATGCACTGGAAATTACGGGTGGACGTCACCCAGTAATTGAAAAAATGTTGCCCGTGGACCAACCATACATTCCTAATGATGTCCAACTTGATAGCGAGGCACAACAAATCATTATGATTACGGGTCCTAACATGAGTGGTAAAAGTGCGATTCTTAGACAAACGGCACT
>JANQTO010000453.1 GCA_030731685.1 Nonlabens sp. | reverse complement strand
TACAATACCTAGGTTTCCGTTATCATGGGTGGCAAAAACAGCCTGATAAGCCTACTGTGGAACGTATGGTGACTAGAACCTTGCGTTTCGTGCTGGGACACCATAACTTTAAAGTACTTGCTGCTGGTAGCACAGATGCTCGAGTGTCTGTAAACGAATCTATCATTGAGCTATTTTTAGATGATGAAGCGATAGAGCTAAACCAATTTCTACTAGATTTTAATCAGAATTTGCCCAGTGATATACGTGCACTTGCCGTACGCGAGACAAACGCAAAATTTAATGTCATACAGCAACCCAAGCTTAAAGAATACATCTATTTATTCTCGCACGGTGAAAAATTCCACCCATTTTGTGCATCGCTTATGGTATATATGAAAACGGAACTTGACATTGCTCTTATGCAAGAGGCTGCAGTGCTGTTTGAGGGCACTAAAGATTTTTGGTCCTATACCTACAAGCCTAATGACACGACAGACACCGTTTCGACCGTTTCCAAATGCTTGATTGAACCAAATACTCTTTTTACGGCAAACTTCTTTCCCGAGGAGAGTTTTTGCTTTCGCGTAAGCGGTGAAGGTTTTAAAAGACATCAGGTAAGGCTCATGATGGGAATGCTCTTTGATTTAGGCATGCACAAGTTTACCCTGGACGAGTTTAAACAAACACTGGACGGTAGCAAAAAAATACACCTATCTCATATCGCACCATCCAGCGGACTCATGCTTTACAAGACCCAACTCCTCTCGTGATGATTAAGTGAACTTTAGGTCGTATTTTTATGGTTCTAAAATTCAAACTATGAAAAAATTATTATTTCTTGCTGCTGCGGTGTTGTTCTCAACGACTGTAAGCGCACAAAAATTTGCCGATTTAGATAAAAGCCCGATGGATGCTGTTTTCTTTCCTGTAGACGCTGCAAAACGTGCGTTTAGAAAAAGTGCAGAACCACAAATACGTGTTCTTTATGGCCGTCCAGCACTTAAAGGTCGTGAAGTTTTTCCGGGAATCACCAAATACGGAGAAGTATGGCGTGCAGGTGCAAATGAAAGCACAGAACTTTTACTTATGAATGACGCCACAATAGGTGGCAAACTAGTAAAGGCTGGCCGTTACACCATCGTCATTACTCCTACTGAGAAAGCATGGACAATTCACATCAATTCTGTAAATGACGGTTGGGGAAGTTATGGTTACGAACCAGAAATGGACGTTGTAACAACTAGCGTTCCAGTAACTATGGATTCAGAGAGTGTTGAAAATTTAAGCATGGCACTTTACAGCCCTAATAATGATAATGTGGTCCACCTTAAAATAGGTTGGGGCATGTATAGAGTTGAGATGCCTATAACAATGGCTAAATAAGTTAGGAATTCAGAGTGATGGGTTCAGACTTAGGACTTATGATTTTTTTATAATTAAGGCCTAAGGCTTTAAACTTAAAAATGTAAGAATTGCTTTAAAAACCCATAGTCAAAATCATAAAATCGTCGCAATGTTTTAAACTTGCGGCGATTTTTTTATGATTGAACTTTATGGTAGATAAACTAAACGACCGCGCCATAACTCTTGAACGGCAACCGTAATAGGTCGTTGCTTTAAAGCAACATTTCCGTAACCAGAAATAGTTCCTGTAATGCCTTGCTGTACGTCTAGCTGCCACAGGTTTGTGCCTCTATGAAAAATCTGTGCGTTTTGGATTACGAGGTCTAGTGCCTTAATGGTTCCATCGCCGTCCAGAAACGTAAAGTCGGCATTTTGTGCGGTGCCGTCTAGGTAAAAATTGCTCAAGTTGTTACTTATGATGGTTAAGTTTTGAACGTTTAGGCTTAACCTAAAATCACCATCGGTATTGAACTCGTCTTCTAGTGCGGTATCTTCTGAAAGTAGGGTTAAATCGTTGTATGTAAGTGTACCGTCGGAGCGTATGTCTTCACCTGTGCTGGTGCGTATTTCTGTAAGATTAGGTGAAGTAATGTAGACAGTAGTTACTCCGTAATCACGTATCAGGTTACAGCCATTTTCATTTTTGATAATGAGCTGGCCATCTACAACACTCGTTAGCACTTCGTTCATCAAGTTTGCACCTGTCGCAATACGCACTTGCTGCACGGGTCCTTGTTTTATGACTAAACGCGTACGCTGATAAACAACTACTCTAGTAAACGGTTCTAAGTCAACTATCTTTTCTGTGAGCTCACCTGCTGTTTGCGTGCAATCTAAGCTGTTCTCCGTATCACAACTAATTATAAAAAGACACATAAAAAGCAGCATTATTAACTTGATGATGGTCTTCATAAATTTCGTTTTGTAATGTCCTTGAATGCATCGAGTCTATACCCTATTCCTAGGCTCACACCTTCGGCCTTAGCGCCGTGTGATTTAACTGTCATACTTGCAAACACGTGGTCTGATAGCCTACGCTGCAAACCTATTCTATTGTAAATCCGGCTTTCAAATTCAATAGGCCAGTATGCGTAATAACCAAATTGCGTCAAAACACTGGTCTTATTCAAGTGCAACTCGTGCCCTACAAAAACGCCAACTCTTCTAAAATCTTCTTCTCCTGTAAGACCACTTTCAGGGAAACTCGCTGCCTGATAGTCCCTATATTCTTTTAAAAAGGTGCCTACAAATAATTCTGTACCAGCATGCAAGCTGCTTTTAAGGTTGATGCGTTTGTCTGCATATATCGAAAAATCATAAAACGGGTATTGTCCACTACCGCGATAATCACTCTCATTAAAACCTAAACGCGCAATCGCATTTACCGAAATAGGCTCGCTATACGGTCTTCGTTCCCATGTTTTGAATTCAGGTGTTTGATCACCGTTAAGCGTGTAGTTAAGTCCAACGTTAAACAGCCATGAGTTTGTTGAATTATTAGGCGCGCGCACGTTTGCATTTGAATAATGTATTATGGAAACTCCAGCATGCGCACCTAGATTTCCTGCGATATTTTCCTTCCGGTAAACAGCGTTTAGATATGTCGAGCTTGTTATGCGCGTACCGTAGGCATTATTTCTAGGGTTGGTTTCTAGGTCAAATGGCTTTGTCATATAAGCAAAACCTTGCCCTATGCGAAATTGCAGATTCCTGTTGAAAAAGTGAAAGTTGTAATGCCCATAAAAACTGAATGCCTCACCTAGAAACTCGTTATTCAAATCTTGATATGCTGCGCTGACGCCCCAGTCAGGATAGTTGAATCGAGATTGCCATTCTTCTTCACCAAATGTTTTGCGATTATAACTAAACAAAAAACCAGTCGGGTGACCGGTTATTAAATGGGATATGTCGGGATTATGTTGCAAGATGCTCCCGTATAAATAGGATACATCGAGTGTTGCGACCTTTGCTGGTTCTTCTTGGGATTGTGCGGTTAACGCTTTCGCGAAAGCGAACACTATCAAAAACAAAAAACTCTTATACATGCAGCGAATATACGTAGGAAAGTATGCTTGGGTTTTTGGATTAAAAAAAGATTTAGAATCTTTTAAACCTCTGGTGCGAGCTCAATAATAAGCCCGTCCATGGATTCACTGATTACCAGTTGGCATCCTAAACGGCTGTTTTCCTTTACATTTTGCGCCTCCCATAGCATGGCTTGCTCATCGTCACTGCGTCCACCTAAATTATGGTCACTGATGATATAGCACTGGCAGGTTGCACACATGGCCATGCCACCGCAAACGGCTTCTACGGGCAGTTCATAAACTTTACAGAGTTCCATGATGTTCATGGCCATGTCTGTAGGTGCTTCAACGGTGTGCTTGACACCTTTGCGGTCTATAATATGTACGGTGATATCAGACATGTGCGTTTTCTATTTTTTTAATCACGGCTTTTTCGGCTTCTTTGCGACTTCCGTCAAAACCGTCTATGCCACCTACCGTAGTGTATTTCATGACATATTTTTTATCTGGAAAGATACGTTGATATGCACTTTGACACATCAGGGTAGCTTCATGAAAACCACAAAGAATTAGTTTCAATTTTCCTGGGTAGGTATTTACATCGCCTATAGCATAAATGCCAGGAATATTTGTCTGGTAGTCTAACGTGTTATCTACTTTAATGGCATTCTTTTCTATTTCGAGACCCCAATCGCCTATGGGACCTAACTTTGGCGAAAGCCCAAACAACGGTATAAATGCATCACATTCTATAGCTTCTACCCTTTTTGCCTCATCGTAAACCGTAACGTGGACGGACTCTACCTTACCATCACCGTTCACGGCAGTAACCTCGGCAGGTGTAAAGAGTTTAATTTTTCCCTGCTGCACCAGCTCACTTACTTTTTCTACACTATCCAGCGCTCCACGGAACTCCTCTCGCCTGTGAACAAGGGTAACTTCACTGGCAACATTAGCCAAGAAAATACTCCAGTCTAAGGCACTATCACCACCGCCAGCTATAACAACACGCTTATCGCGATATACCTCTGGATCCTTAATCATGTAAGCAACGCCGTTATCTTCATAACTGGCGATATTATCTAGCTCAGGTTTACGTGGTTCAAACGAACCTAAACCTCCAGCAATGGCAACAATTTTTGCGTGGTGCTTTGTGCCTTTATTGGTCGTTACGATAAAGCTACCATCCTCTTGTTTTTCTATATCCTGTGCACGCTCACCCAAGGTAAAACCAGGTTGAAACGGCTTAATTTGTTCCATAAGATTGTCTACTAAATCACCCGCAAGCACCTCTGGAAAACCAGGGATGTCATAAATGGGCTTTTTAGGATACAGCTCTGAACACTGCCCACCAGGTTGCGGCAATGCATCGATTAAATGACATTTAAGCTTGAGCAATCCTGCTTCAAAAACAGCAAAAAGACCTGTAGGTCCAGCACCAATAATTAGTATATCTGTAGTAATCATAACGGTTCACTAGCAACTTTTATGCCTCATGATTAAGGCGTTGCAAAGGTCGGGATTATTGGGTTTGAAAACAAGAGTTTGTGATTTCAGTTTGCAGTCTCAGTCGCAGTTTGCAGTCTGTCCGTTCTCAGTCCTAGCCGCGGTCGCAGTTTGCAGTGTACTGTGGGCTGTCTCTTTTAAATTTAGATTTAGGTTTGAGTTTACTTTTACTTTTGCCATTGTTTTTGTTTTTACCTACTGTAAACAAACGTCTCTGCCCTATTTGCTACCTTAATAATATCAGACAGCAACCCTCGAGCAGTAACCTCACGGCCTGCACCAGCACCCTTTATGACTAGCGGATGGGTTTTATAACTAGATGAGTATACCTCAAAAAAGCCATCGCTGCCACTTAGCTGACCTGCTGGGCTGTCTTTTTTTACTTTTTGCAGGGAAACGGTCAGCTGTTTTGTTTGTGTATTTAAGCTGCCTACATGTCTAAGAACTTCATCCTCTAAAAGGCTATGTTTTAATTTATCAAATGACGCATCAAGATTTGACAGATTATTTAAAAAATCTTTTAAGTCCAATTCTTGCAGTTCTGGAGTCACGAGATTTTCTATGCTAATATCTTCAAATTCTAGTTTTAAACCTGTCTCTCTTGCAAGTACTAGTAGTTTGCGCGCCACATCATTTCCTGATAAGTCTTCTCTAGGGTCAGGTTCTGTGTAGCCTTGAGTAAGTGCATCTTTTATGATGCTAGAAATAGGCGTTTCTTCTTGTGAAAACCTATTAAATATATAGCCCAGCGAACCTGAAAAAACACCATTAATGACGGCTATATGCTCGCCGCTGTTTGTTAAGTCCTTTACGGTAGCGACGATAGGTAACCCTGCGCCTACATTAGTCTCATATTCAAAACTTAAATTATTGACATGCAGTTCTCGTCTTAGATGATCGTAAAAATCTTGTGATAAGGTATTGGCAATTTTATTTGCGGTGACTATATGAAATCCTTTTTGCACCAGTTCAGGATAAAAAGTAGACAGTTCTTTACTGGCCGTGGCATCTACGGCGATGCGCACCTCATCATGGAGCAGTGCAAAATTGTAGAAACTATCTGGTTGTCTAGGAGTGGAAAAATGAGCGAAGTCTGTTTTCCATTCTTTAGAAATACCGCTGGCATTGCATAGAACTCTACTAGAATTCACAATACCTACAATACGCAAATCCAACTGATGTTTTTCTTTAAAAAATGAACTCGCAGCAAGCACTTGTTCAATAAGCGTACTTCCCACATTCCCGATTCCGAATATATATAAATGAACTGTTTTCATGGATTGATGTTTAATAACAAGGTTCAATAACCTGTTTTGTATGAATGCTTTCTAATACGCTATTTATAATTACAGTAACTTGGTCATGTTCTATTAAAAAGGCATCGTGACCATGGATGCTGTTTATGTAATGCTGTGTTATTTCTTTGAATGGTTTTAATAATGCTACTGTTTCTTCATCTTCTTGAGGGACAAAAAAGCCATCAGTATCTATAGAAACCACGTGTATTACTGTTTCACTTTGCGCAAGTGCTTGAACGATGTTATCATTCGTATTTCTTGCAGCATTGGTAGTAATTAATAAATGATTCAGAAGTTTATATGCTGGTAATGTGTAACGTTGTTTTAAACTTTTTCCATGGTGCGTTAACCAGTTTTGAACAGCAAAACGCCCTTCTTTTTCTCTGTTAAATTTCTGTTTTAGACTTTGCGGCGAGCGATAAAAAGTCATTGCGTGTTTACGAGCATCTTCTACCGGAAAAGCTGAGTTTGTCAAAATAGCGTCTTGCACATCACAGCACGCCACGAGCCAGTCTGTGGCTTTCCAGTCTGCGGCTATGGGAATAATCGTGAGGAAAAGTTCTGGTGTCTGAACAACCATTTCCCATAATAATGCGCCACCTATGCTGCCGCCTATACCTGCATGCACATAGCAAACACGTAACTTTTTGAGGGCTTCAATGAAAACACGAGCCACATCGCCCAGCGTCCAGTCTTGATAATTATAAATAAGATGCTCTATTGCACCGTCATAACCGTTACCAGGTATGTTTAAGCAAATAATCGTATATCTGTCCGTGTCTAATGGTTTGCCCGAACCTACTTGCTGCGACCACCAGTCTGTTACTGCGCTATTGCCCGTTAATGCATGATTTACCAAAATTATAGGCGCCGTATGTAACGTGCGCCCATAAAGCTGGTAACTTACATGAACTGCCTGTGATTTCCCGCAAGCCAGTGTAAACTGTTCAAAATTTATATGTTGCAATTCTTGTTTCACTAAACAGTCGCTTTTTCTGTTACAGTTGCAAATGCCGCTTCTAAGTCGGCAGTGAGGTCACTCACATCTTCTAAACCTACAGACAGTCTTATCAAATCTTTAGAAACACCTGTGGCAAGTTGAGACTCTTCACTAAGCTGCTGGTGCGTGGTACTTGCTGGGTGTATTATCAACGATTTTGTGTCGCCTATGTTTGCTAGTAACGAGAAAACTTTTGCGTTGTCCACAACCTTTTTTGCCTGCTCATAACCACCTTTAAGTCCAAAAGTTACAATACCGCTCTGCCCTTTAGGCAGGTATTTTTGAGCCAACTCATGGTAAGCGCTGTCTTCTAAACCAGGATAATTTACCCATGCCAAATCTGGTCTGGTTTGCAGCCATTTTGCGAGTTCGAGTGCATTTTTAGAGTGCTTTTCTACACGTATGTTTAAGGTTTCTAAACCTTGTATAATTTGCCATGCGTTAAATGGCGATATAGCCGCGCCTATATCGCGCAATCCTTCTATGCGCACCTTTGCGATAAAACTGGCTTCTTTTAAAACCTCTGCATAAACAAGTCCATGATAACCTGCGCTAGGCTCTGTAAATTCTGGGAACTTGCCGTTTGTCCAGTCAAATTTCCCTGCGTCTATGATAATGCCTCCCAATGCTGTTCCGTTTCCATTAATGTACTTTGTTAGGGAATGTATCACGATGTCTGCACCGTGCGCAATTGGGTTTAACAAATAAGGCGTGGCTACTGTGTTATCAACGATTAATGGTACTCTAGCAGTTTTTGCCTGTACACTTATCACGTCTAAATCGAGTACGTCTAGCTTTGGGTTTCCTAGAGATTCTACAAAAATCGCACGGGTGTTTTCTTGTACCGCTTTCGCGAAAGCGTCCTCATCATTAGGATTTACAAAGGTTGTAGTAATTCCCAATCGAGGTAACGTAACCGATAGTAAATTGTAGGTACCACCATACAGTGAACTGCTCGCCACAATGTGGTCGCCAGCACGCAGTAACGTGAGCAATGTGGTTGAAATAGCGCTGGTTCCAGAGGCTGTCGCCACCGCTGCAATGCCGCCTTCTAGTGCCGCAAGACGCTGCTCTAGCACATCTACCGTTGGGTTATTAATGCGTGTGTAAATGTAGCCAGGCTCGGCCAGCGCAAAAAGGTTTGCCGCGTGGTCGCTATTTTTAAAAACGTAAGCGGTTGATTGATAAAGTGGTACAGCGCGTGTACCACCGTTTGCTTGAAAATCGTGTCCTGCATGCAGGGCCAGTGTTGAAAATTTTTGAGACATTGTTGTTTCTTTTTAAAATGATTAAATAAAAAGCCCAACACCAAAACGAAAAAAAACCAGCTGCCCAGCAAACGCCAGATAACGGGAATCAAAAAAGAAACTTGAATAAGTATAACCTACTTATTTGCGTATCATCTATCTCAATTGCTTGAGCAGAATTTAGCACCTTCTTAACGGAGTGTTAAGGGTTGCTAAGGAGTCGACGGGTCTGTTCCCTCGTCCTTTCTTGATAATTTCAAAATGGTTATGAACGTTGATGCAAAGATGTAGTCAACTTGTTCTAAAAACCAAACTTTTAACAGTTTTTTGTAAAATTAAGTTTTTAAAATATTTATAAATAATTGATTTACAAATATATAAAACTAAATTAGATGGCTGTATTTTGATGAACAACAAGGCTATTTTTTTGTTACTCTAAAGGTTTTTAGAATGTTCGCTTTCGCAAAAGCGGACTTCTAAACCTACTAAACGGGAAACTTTTCTTTGATTTTATCTAAACACAAATTCCCCATGCTGCCCACATGTGTGTGCGTTTTAGACCTGTCAGGAATATACGTGCAGTCTTGCACCTCGCTGCCTATTTTCTGGTAAGCTTCTCTAAAGGGCATGCCGTTTTCCATGAGCGTGTTTATGTTATCAACCGTATATAGATATTGATATTTAAGATCATTAAGGTCTATGTGCTGCACCTGTACCTGTGCGATGGCATACGTAAAAATGTCGAGCATATCTTTTACGTCTTCTATGGCAGCAATGGTATTTTCCTTTAATAACTGGTAGTCGCGGTGGTAACCGCTCGGTAGATTATTGGTAATCAAAACCATTTCTGTATGCAAAGCTTGTATTTTATTTGCCTTACCTCGCAAAAGTTCAAAAACGTCTGGATTTTTCTTGTGCGGCATGATGCTGCTACCTGTAGTAAGCGCGTCGGGAAAGGTGATAAAGTTGAAGTTTTGGCTGTTGTACAAACAAATATCCATCGCAAAACGGGCTAGCGTGTTGCACAAACTACCTAAAGCCATAGCAACCGTACGCTCGCTTTTACCACGACTCATTTGAGCGGCAACTACATTGTATTTTAAAGTTGCAAAGCCTAGTTCTTCTGTAGTTAAGGCTCTATCTATAGGAAACGAACTGCCGTACCCAGCAGCAGACCCCAGCGGATTCTGGTCTACGGTTTTAAGAGCGGCTTGCAACATGTACACGTCATCTATGAGCAGTTCAGCATAAGCACTGAACCACAACCCAAAAGATGATGGCATGGCGACTTGTAAGTGCGTATAGCCTGGTAGCACTTGGTTTTTATGCGCTTCAGCTAGGGATAACAGCGTGTCAAAAAAGGTTTTTGTTTTTACCTGAATCTGCTGTAATTGCTCTTTGTAATAAAGCTGCAAGGCTACAAGAACCTGGTCGTTTCTAGAACGTGCGGTGTGTATTTTCTTACCTATATCGCCCAGATTTTTAGTAAGCTCAAATTCGATTTTAGAATGTACGTCTTCAAAGCTCTCTTCTATGACAAAGGTGCCGTTTTCTATCGTTTCGGCAATCGCTTGAAGACCACCTTTTAGTTGTTGCAATTCGGCTGTGTTTAAAATGCCTATAGATTCCAGCATCACTGCATGTGCCAGCGATGCCTGCACGTCATATATCGCGATATGCATGTCTATCTCGCGGTCATTACCTACGGTAAATTGCTCTATTTTTTTATCGATGTTTATGCCTTTATCCCAAAGTTTCATGTGGTGGTTTTTAGAGTACGTCTTCTAGTAATTTAATATAAATGGCGATGCCTTCTTCTATCTCGTGTATGTATATGAACTCGTCTGCGCTGTGTGACCTGGTGCTATCGCCTGGCCCTAACTTTAATGATGGACAACTTAATACTGCTTGGTCTGAAAGTGTAGGCGAGCCATACGTGGTTCTACCTAGTGTAATTCCAGCTTGTACAAGTTCATGTTCCATGGGGATGCTAGATGAGTTTAATCGCGTGCTGCGCGGCGTTATGCTATCGCATGGTGC
>JANQTO010000452.1 GCA_030731685.1 Nonlabens sp. | reverse complement strand
AAACTACCTTGAATAAAGAAAATCATGCGTAGTTGCGTAACGGTTGCGCCTAGGTCTGCCAGCGTTTTTAGGTTACGTTTTTTGTCTAAAATCATCATAATTATGGAACCTACTACGTTAAATAGGGCGAGAACAAGTACTAGCGTAAAAATTAAATAGACTGCTAGATTCTCTGAGTTGAGCATTTTATAGAGTGCATCGTTGAGCTGTAATTTGTTTTTAATAACCACGGGTTCTTTGAAAATCGCAGTAATCTCTTTGCGCACTGCGTCTTCATTTGCACTGCTATTTAGCTTCAGCTCTACCGCACTGGCTGTAGAATCGCTGTAGTTTAGTAGGGTACGAGCTGCGCTCAACCTCGTAAATATGTACTTATTATCTAGCGTTTCGTTTACCGAAAATATCCCTGTAGAAAGCGCGTCTAGGGTAGAAAATGAACTGTTCAAATTGAGTGCATTTATGGCATTTGTTCCAGGTTTAGGAACCATTATTTGCAGGTAATCGCCATAATCGTTGATACCTAATGATAGTTCTAACGAGATTCCCGCGCCCACAACCACTTGGGTATCGTTATCAGTCAACCAGTTACTGCTATATAATAAAATAGAATCGGGCTTGATAAGCTGATTGTAGTTATCAGGCACACCTTTTATAAACGCAATGCTGTTTTTTCCATCGTAGCTTAAAAACGCCTTTTCCTCTACAACTGGACAAACTAATGCAACACCATCTATTTTTTCGAGAGCACGCTTTCGCGAAAGCGGAATATCCACAGTCTTACCATTTACTGGACTTATTTGTAAATCGGGATCAAAATAATTTGAAAACTCTGTACTGAAATCTTTTAGCCCAGAAAAACCGGAAAGCACAATGAATAGTGATGCCGTGCCCACGACGGTAATAATAAAACTAAGGATGTTGATGATATTAATGGCGTTTTTGCCATTTTTAGAAATAAGGTACCGCTTTGCGATGTAGGTAGATAGTCCCAATTACGATTTTTTACGGCGCGGTAATATATCTGGATTATCTATAGGGTTGTTTTCACCTTTGAGCTCCTTGTCTATTTGATCCATGTATTCTAAGGAGTCATCATTAAAGAATTGAAGTTCTGGCATGCGACGTAGCTGGTGACGGACTTTGGCAGCTACTTCATAACGTATCTCGCCAGTCATTTTGACTATTTCTTTAACGACCGCTGTTGCTTTGGCAGCTGGAAAAACAGATAGGTACGCTTTTGCATACCCTAGGTCTGGGGTTACAGTAACCTTTGTTACAGAAACAATGAGGTTGGCAACAGCATTTTTGCGTAATACATTGCTTATTACGTTTGAGATATCTTCTTGTAAGATGCCGCTTATTTTTTTCTGTCTGTTACTTTCTTCCATAATGCAAAGGTACGTAAGTTGTAATTGTGATATTTTTGGAGAGATTAAAAAAGTGAAAATGTTAGGAAAAATAGAACATTTAGGAATTGCGGTACGCGATTTAAAAGAAGGGAACCAGCTTTATACAAAATTACTAGGTAGGTTACCTTATAAAGAAGAGGTAGTGGAAAGCGAACAAGTTGTAACCAGTTTTTTTCAAAGTGGAGAAAACAAAATTGAATTACTCGCAGCCACCCACGAAGATAGTGCGATAGCAAAATACATAGATAAATATGGTCCCGGAATACATCATGTAGCATTTGCCGTAGAAAACATCGTAGAAGAGCTTGCTCGTTTGAAAAAAGAAGGCTTTGTAATTCTCAATGAAAAACCCAAGCGGGGCGCTGATAATAAGTGGGTTGCGTTTGTGCACCCCAAAAGCGCAGGCGGTGTTTTAGTGGAGCTTTGTGAAGAAATAAAGGAATAGTTTGTATAAGACAGAATATAGTTTAAATTTGCAGACTTTTTAAGACAGAGTATCACGAGAAGATATTTTGTTGGGCCTATAACTCAGCTGGTTAGAGTATCTGACTCATAATCAGAAAGTCCCTGGTTCGAGCCCAGGTGGGCCCACGGTAGAAACCCTAGCTTATGCTGGGGTTTTTTGTTTCCAGAAGTTTTCTGATTCTTCAAAATTATAAGACGTACATAGTTACAATGCTATGATGTTGTCAAAGGTCGTTTTGTATAGCTTAGTCGAAATGTTTGTAATCTTTAGAATAAACATGGTAATTGCACGTTGTGAAGTGCATGATTTCGTGATGAATTTTGTTTTAAACTAGAGATATGAACAATTTTAGTGCTGCTGAAACAACCGAACCAATGTAAATTACGTTATCTGAGTATTCAACAAATTGAAAGAACCGTTGAAAACTTTTAGAAGCGTATTTAAA
Organism: Nonlabens sp.; assembly: GCA_030731685.1. Taxonomy (GTDB): domain Bacteria; phylum Bacteroidota; class Bacteroidia; order Flavobacteriales; family Flavobacteriaceae; genus Nonlabens. The sequence goes on along the minus strand of JANQTO010000452.1, from coordinate 8,192 downwards.
AAAATCGCTAAAAAGTAAATTTATATAGATGAAATACACTTTAGGAAATAATAATCAGCAGATTGTCATTCTTTTTTGTGGCTTGACCTTAAAATAATTACTTTCGCTACTTGTTCAATAAAAATGATGATTAAAAGTTCCCTAACTTTTATTGCCTTAACGATAGTACAGAGTGTGCAGCCGCCTGCACCTGTGACGCCTAAAATGGGTCCGCCACCACCAGTGGGTGATGTCCCTATTGATGGTTCTATCATATATCTTATCGTTATCGCCCTTGTGCTAGGAACGGCAGTTGCTTTAAGAAATAGAAAGCGACAGCAAGCTTAACGATTCAACAGTCTAGCGACATACTTTCCTATCACATCAAATTCTAGATTTACTTTATCACCAGCTTTCATATTCTTGAAACCTGTGTGCTCATACGTATAAGGTATTATGGCAACGGAGAAACCATGTGCTGTTGAGTTAACAACTGTCAAACTCACGCCGTTAATGCATATGCTTCCTTTTTCTATGGTTACATTTCCTAAAGATGCGTCATAGTCAAAAGTGAAAACCCAAGAACCTTCATTATTTTCAACTCGTTTACACTCACCTACCTGGTCTACGTGACCTTGAACGATGTGACCATCTAAACGTGCGTTCATAATCATGGCGCGTTCTAGATTCACGACAGAGCCCTTCTTTAAGTCACCTACATTTGTTTTTTGGAGGGTTTCGTCTATGGCTGTTACCGTATACTTGTTGTTTTCTATTGCTACTACCGTTAAACACACACCGTTGTGCGCAAGGCTTTGGTCAATTTTGAGTTCATGAGCGAGCTCGCTTTGTAGGGTTATGTGAAGATTTGTTTTATCCTTTTCAAGATTAACAACTGTTGCGGTGCGTTCTATTATTCCTGTAAACATAAATGTCTTAAAAAACCATTACTTTTATAAGTTCAAAAATAAGGCTAAAAAAGGCGCACTAAATGAGTAAATCCAAGAATATAATAATAGGTATAAGTATAGGTGACCCAAATGGTATAGGCGGCGAGGTTGTTTTAAAATCTTTCGAAAATCCATTGATGCTGGAGCTTTATACGCCGGTCATTTTTGCTGGAAAAAAGCTGCTGTCTTTTTATGTAAAGGAATTCAATCTAGATGTTAGATACCACAGTATAAAGAGTATTGACGAGGCACTACCAGGTAAACTCAATTTACTATCTGTGATTAATGAAGATTTTAAGGTTACGTGGGGTGAGGTTTCTAAAGAAGCTGGCGCTGTGGCAATAGAAAGTTTAAAAGCCGCTACACAAGCACTTAAAGAAAGTAAAATCGACGTTTTAGTCACAGCACCTATAAATAAGGAATCCATACAGTCAGACGATTTTAAATTTCCAGGTCATACAAATTTCCTAGACCAAGAGCTAGAAGGTGAGAGCCTCATGTTCTTAGTTTCTGACGAGTTGCGTGTAGGACTTCTTACAGATCACATACCTATTTCTGAAGTTGCGCGTAATATCGACCCTAAGATTATAAAATCTAAAATAGGAACTATTAAAGAGTCCTTGAAAAGAGATTTTGGTATCGTCAAGCCTAAAATTGCCGTGTTGGGAATTAATCCGCATGTGGGAGATAATGGAGTGATTGGAACAGATGATCAAGACGTTTTAATTCCAGCCTTAGAAGAATTAAGGCAAGATGGCACGCTTATTTTTGGTCCTTACGCGGCAGATACGTTCTTCGGAAGTAAAAAATATAAGCAGTTTGACGCAGTTCTGGCAAGTTACCATGACCAAGGACTCGTAGGTTTTAAAACTATAAGTTTTAGTGAAGGCGTAAATTTCACCGCAGGTCTTAATCGCGTGCGCACAAGTCCAGACCACGGTACAGGCTTTGATATCGCTGGAAAAGGTGAGGCGAGCCCATCGTCATTTATGAAAGCGATAGATACAGCAGCGGCTATTTTCAAGCACAGAACCATGTATGAGAAACTTACTGTGAATCCATTGAAAAATATTTCTAGAAAACGAAGATGATATTAACAATGAGTTTTAATAACTTTTATTATCTTTGCCCGCTCGTTTAACGAGCAATATTATGAATCTCAAACCTTTTAAGATAGCATTTGCAGGACTAAAGGACGGTAAACATGAGTTTACTTATGATATTGATAATGCGTTTTTTGAAGAATTTGGATTTGAAGAATTTAACAGTTCAGATATAAATGTAGTAGTAACCATGGACAAAAGGCCCACCATTATGGACCTAGAGTTTGTTGCTACAGGAGTCATTAATGTAAATTGTGACCTTACAAATGAACCATTTGATATGCCTTTAGAGGCTCAAATGGATTTGATTGTAAAGTTCGGTCAGGAGTTTAATGACGAGAATGAATCACTTCTCATACTCGCTCATGGTGAATATGAGTTTTACGTGTCTCAATACATTTATGAAATGCTTGTTCTCGCAGTTCCGGTAAAAAGAGTACATCCAGGAATTGAGGATGGCACCTTAGAGTCGGACATTGTGAAGAAGCTCGAAGAGTTAAAGCCGAAACCAAGTTTCATAGAAAAACAAAACGAACAACAAGCAGACCCAAGGTGGGACATTTTAAAAGAGTTAAAAACGGATAATAATTTATAGCCATGGCGCATCCAAAGAGAAAAATTTCCAAAACCAGAAGAGACAAGAGAAGAACACACTATAAAATAGGAGTTCCTCAAATTGCAACAGACAGCACAACAGGTGAAGCTCACCTTTATCACAGAGCACACTGGCATGAAGGAAAACTGTATTACAGAGGTAATGTAGTTATCGACAAGTCAGAGGCTGTCGAGGCTTAAAAAGTTTTTTCCAGAAAGACTCATTTATGCGGTTTTTCACCATATTCTTAGAAAATGACACGTTTTTTGATTAAAAGCGTGTCATTTTCCGTTATTATTAAGCTATTTTCAGTAGCTTTCCGAGCTCTAATAAGTAATTAGATTCTCTACATGAGTAAAATAAAAGCAGCAATAACCGCGGTGGGCTCATACGCTCCTGAATACAAGCTTACTAATGCTATTCTGGAAACTATGGTTGATACTAATGACGAGTGGATTCAGTCTCGTACAGGTATTAAGGAACGCCGTATACTTCAGGATAAAGACAAAGGAACTTCATTTCTCGCTATAAAATCTGCTCAAGATTTATTAGAATCTAAAAATGTAGATCCTGCTACGATTGATTTGGTAGTAGTGGCTACTGTCACACCAGATATGCCCGTAGCATCAACAGCAGCATACGTCGCCACACAAATAGGTGCAGTGAACGCATTCTCGTTTGACCTCATGGCCGCTTGCTCAGGATTTCTATATGCAATGAGCTTAGCCGCCAGTTATATAGAATCTGGACGTTATAAAAAAGTACTCATTATAGGAGCAGACAAGATGTCCAGTATCCTAGACTACACAGACCGCTCCACGTGTATCATATTTGGTGATGGCGCTGGAGCGGTTCTCTTTGAACCCAGTTCAAACGAATACGGTTTTGAGGATCAAATACTCAAAAGCGATGGGATAGGAAGAGAATTCTTAAAAATTGATGCTGGTGGTTCCATACTGCCACCATCACATCAAACCATAGACGATAAACTTCATTACGTTTTTCAGGACGGTAAAACGGTCTTTAAATATGCGGTGTCAAATATGGCAAGCGTTGCTGAAGAAATAGTAATCCGCAATGGCTTGACTAATGAAGATGTGGACTGGCTGGTACCTCATCAGGCAAACAAGCGCATTATAGACGCAACAGCAAAACGTGTAAACTTGCCCGAAGAAAAAGTAATGATGAACATAGAGCGCTATGGTAATACCACCAGTGCGACCTTACCACTTTTACTAAAGGAATATGAACCCAAACTTAAAAAGGGAGACAAACTTGTATTTGCCGCATTCGGTGGTGGCTTTACTTGGGGTTCTATCTTGCTTACTTGGGCCTACGATAACTAAAACACCCTAATTTTTACTTTATGGATATTAAAGAGATTCAAAACCTGATAAAATTTGTAGCAAAATCTGGCGCAAGCGAGGTTAAACTAGAAATGGATGATATTAAAATCACCATTAAAACAGGAGGCGATGATGTTGTTACCTATGCACAACCTGCACCGGTAATGATGCAACAAGCCCCAGCACAGGCAGCTCCACAAGCAGCAGCACCAGCCGCAGCGGCACCGGTTGCGCCTGTTGAAAACAATAATTATATCACTGTAAAATCACCTATTATAGGTACTTTTTATAGAAAGCCAGCACCTGATAAGCCACTATTTTGTGAAGTAGGTGACTCCATTAAAGTAGGTGATACCCTATGTATCATTGAGGCTATGAAACTTTTCAACGAGATTGAAAGTGAAGTATCCGGTACTATCGTTAAGATATTGGTTGATGATTCTTCTCCGGTTGAATTTGACCAGCCGCTATTCTTAGTTGACCCTTCATAAATAATCGAGGTCATTATTTTAGGTAGGGATGTTGAAGAGCTCGCTTTCGCGAAAGCGAAACAGCCAGCAATACCTGCCATAACTAAAACAACATATCATGTTTAAAAAAATATTGATAGCAAATCGTGGTGAAATTGCTCTACGAGTGATTAGAACCTGTAAAGAGATGGGAATTAAAACGGTGGCTGTTTACTCAACGGCCGATGCTGAAAGCCTGCACGTTAAGTTTGCAGACGAAGCAGTTTGTATAGGACCGCCAGCAAGTAAGGACTCTTACCTGAAAATGTCCAACATCATAAGCGCCGCTGAAATCACAAATGCCGACGCTATCCACCCAGGATATGGTTTTTTATCTGAAAATGCTGAGTTCTCACGTATCTGTGCAGAGCACGACATTAAATTTATAGGTGCAAGTCCTGAGATGATTTCTAAAATGGGTGATAAGGCAACGGCCAAAGCAACCATGAAAGAAGCTGGCGTACCATGTGTGCCAGGTTCAGACGGTATCATTGCAAATTTTGAGCAGTGTAAGAAAATTGCGCTTGAAACAGGCTACCCAGTGATGCTTAAAGCTACTGCCGGTGGTGGTGGTAAGGGAATGCGTGCTGTCTGGAAAGAGGCAGACTTGCAGCATGCATGGGAAAGTGCCCGTCAAGAAAGTAAGGCAGCATTTGGTAATGACGATATGTACATGGAGAAACTCATAGAAGAGCCACGTCACATTGAGATACAGGTTGTAGGAGATTCTTACGGTAAAGCATGTCACTTAAGTGAGCGCGATTGTAGTGTTCAACGACGTCACCAGAAGCTTACTGAGGAAGTGCCTTCACCATTCATGACTAAAAAATTGCGCAAGGAAATGGGCGATGCTGCGGTTAAGGCTGCAGAATATATTGCTTATGAAGGCGCGGGAACAGTTGAGTTTCTTGTAGACAAGCACCGTAATTTCTATTTCATGGAAATGAATACCCGTATTCAGGTAGAGCACCCTATTACGGAGCAGGTGATAGATTTTGACCTTATAAGAGAGCAAATTCTAGTTGCCGCAGGTGTTAAAATATCTGGTAAGAACTATGAGCCTATGCTACATTCTATAGAGTGTCGTATAAATGCCGAAGACCCGTATCACGATTTTAGACCATCACCGGGAAAAATAACAACATTACACGCTCCAGGCGGGCACGGTGTGCGACTTGACACTCATGTTTATGCAGGTTACAGCATACCACCTAACTATGACTCGATGATTGCAAAGCTTATCACAACAGCAAGAACGCGTCAGGAAGCGATAGATAAAATGAAGCGCGCTCTAGACGAGTTTGTAATAGAAGGTATCAAAACTACGATACCATTTCACAGACAGCTCATGGATCACCCAGATTATGTTGCGGGTAATTATACCACAGCGTTCATGAACGACTTTGTTATGAATCCTGAGTAATACGGATTTCACCATATTTGAAAAGCCCTTTAAAAACATAGTTTTAAAGGGCTTTTCTATTTTACGGAGACGTTTATAGATTCTCCTTTGGTAAGTGGCTTACTATTTTTAATGTACAAAGTGATATCGTTTTTAAAGGCTGTAATTAAATAGTCTTGCCCGCTAAAATAACAACCATTAACAGTCATTGCAGTTCCAGCATGGTCAAGAGACAATTCATGTGGATAGCATATCAATTCTTTTTTGTTACCCAAAAAACCTGCAGGGATAAGGTTCACATCATCAAAAAGCGATGCGCCATAAACGGTCTTTGGTTTTTCATAAACCTCATAGGTTTCACGGTCGTCTATGACCTGACCTTCTCGCATAATGATGGTGCGGTCTGTAAAGGCGAGCACATCATCTTTGTCGTGCGTTGCTATCAGGCAGGTTATGTCGTTCTTTTTAAAATATGAAAACAGGCTGCGGCGCAGTTCGTTTTTTCTAAAATTATCAATGTTTGAAAATGGCTCGTCCATCAACAGCACCTGCGGTTGCTGTGCAAGGGCTTTAGCGATAGCTACGCGCTGTTTCTGGCCGCCAGAAAGGGTTTTCACCTTGCGGTCTTTAAAGCTTTCCATACCTACTATTTGAAGCATTTCAGTAATGATTGCTTTGCGGTCGTCATTTTGGAGGGAAACATGCTCACCCACGTTTTCAAAAACAGTGGTAAAGGGCATGAGGTCAAATTCTTGCGGGACGTATTTCATCATGTTATGCCCAGGAACTAAATGGTAGTTTGCTCCTTGAAGTTGCTCTCCATTGTAGGTAACCGTTCCGCTGGCTTCCTGTAACTGACCATAAACTAAATCGAGTAGGGTACTTTTGCCACAGCCGCTTTCGCCTATAACTGCCGCTATAGTTCCTTGCTCCAGCTGCAGATTAATATCTACAAGCGTAGGTTTAGCGCCGTATGAAAAATGTATGTTCTCTAAGTTGAGCATGTTGCAAAGGTAGCCTCAAATAACCACAAAACCCGAAGCCATGAACTTCGGGTTTAATGTCAAATACGATGGGTATTAAAAGAAGATGATACCTAGGTTTATACTCATGGCTTCAACTTTATAGCTGTTATAATTGCCCGCTTGCGGAGCTGATGAAGCCTCTAAATTTTTAAAATTATAAGCAGCGTCTAATTGCAACTTCAGTCCTAAAACCTCTCGCTGATAGCCAATTCCAACATTCAAAACGCCACCAGATTGGAAGTTTCCATCCTGAATTTTAGGATTAATATTGGGTCCCAAATTAAAATAGGCAAACGGCGTGTTATTGCTTTTGCTTAAATATGCACGCAAATCTAAAAATATAGGAATAGCTTTAAGTTCTGGAGTATTTATAGACTCGATTCCTATACCAACACCAGCGCTGAAATGCTCATTAAAAAAGTAGCCTGTGATATTGCTTACTGATAGCACATAAGTCTCACTCGGAATCAAAACCACATCACTGCTAAGTTGCCTAGCTGTGTATGTTTTTAATTCCACGTTTGTCGCGTCTTGATAGCCTACTCGGGAAAGGTTAAAAAACCCTTTTCGAGCTTCTTGTGCATTTGAAATACCTGCTATAAATAGTAGTACGAAAAGGAATTGCATTCTGCTTTTCATAATTATTAATAAGCTTTTTGTATAAATGTAAGACTGAAAACGTACAAAAGGATGTAAATAAGTACAGTTCAAATTTGAAAATTTTCTGAGTATTGATATTAGTAAAGAATTGCGTTGTTTTATTAATAACACCGTATGCTTAAGTATTATTCTCGTAAGAACTTATTTTGTTTTTTCAACAAGTCAATAAGCTCCTCTGATTTCTCATTCAATTTTACAATCGGTTGATTTTGATTAAACTCATAGTTCAAATTAGGCTTCGTAATCCATTTAGATTCATTCCCGACGGTTGTCAAATCAAATTTGTTGAGATTCGTTTTAAAAGTTTCGCCATTTTTTATAAACCAAAAGTATCTTAAGGGTTGATGGTTTAAATTCGTATAGGATTTCTCATCAACTTTATACTGTTTTACTTCTGAATCAATTATGTCCTGAGAGTAATTTTGATAATATTCGTGGGTAGCTGATCTGGGAAAACTAATTAGCTTAAATTTGCCACAATTATCAAACTTCTGAACGTAGCTCAAATTATCTTCATTCCAAAAAACATATAGAGAATAGTAAACATTAATTTAAAGAAACAAAAAAATAAAAGGAGAGAATTCTTTAACTAAGCTTGTTTAATTTTAAAAAAAATATATATA
>JANQTO010000451.1 GCA_030731685.1 Nonlabens sp. | reverse complement strand
GTGGTATGCCTATAGGCGCGTTGACCGCATCACGAGAACACATGGAACAACTCAAGGACAATCCTATTTTGGGCCATATAACAACCTTTGGTGGTCATCCCGTAATTGCGGCAGCTGCTCTTGCCACTTTAGAAAGTATCGAACAAGAAGGACTTATGGAGCAAGTAAGTTTGAAGGAATTACGCTTTCGCGAAAGCTTGCAATCTAAAAACATTGTGGAACTTAGAGGCACTGGGCTCATGCTTGCAGCCATGTTGCCAGATAGCCGCTTTACAAACGACATAGTCGCAGCCTGTCATGCCCGTGGTGTCATCTTTTTTACATTGTTATACGAGAAACGAGCGATACGCATCACGCCACCTTTAACAATTACCCTAGACGAAATAGACCAAGCATGCCGCGTTCTTACTGCGGTTGTAGACGAATTTTATAGCTAGTAAGCAGTAATTATTTACTGTTAGTAAATTGTTTACAACACTAAAATGAATGACTAGTACACCTTGGCAGAATATTTGAACTTTATAAAAGTAGAAACTCTAAAAAACGTTTTATGCATTTTAACTTAAATGACGACGACCATCTTAGCATTAAGAAGTTTGAGAAAATGCTTAAGACTAATCAAGTAGGCTTTTTTGATAGCGACGAGTTTGAAGAGATTATCGAGCACTACCTAGAGGTAGGCAAGATGAATTTAGCTCGCAAAGCAATTAAACTGGGCATGTCACAACATCCTGCGTCTACAAACATCAAGCTGTTGTATGCTGAGATACTCGTTTTTGACGACCAGTTTAAAGAAGCAAATGTTATTCTTGATGCCCTTTACGAACTAGACCCTACGAACTCTGAAATCTATATTCAGAAAGCAAACATCTTCTCTAAGCAAGATAATCACGAAACCGCCATTGACTTGCTTAAAATGGCTCTTTCCTACACTGACGACAAGGCCGATGTTCATAACCTGCTAGGAATGGAGTTCCTCTTCACGGAAGATTACTCCAATGCTAAGGTGAATTTTATGGAATGCCTTAAAATAGATGATTCAGATTATAGTTCGCTCTACAACGCAATCTACTGTTTCGACTTCTTAAAACAACATGAGGACGCCATCACGTTCTTGAACCAGTTTTTAGATAAAAATCCTTACAGTGAGGTTGCATGGCACCAAGTAGGCAAGCAGTATTACGAGCTTAAGATGTACGAGAAAGCACTCGCTTCTTTTGAATTTGCCATCATATCAGACGAATATTTTATAGGTGCATACCTAGAAAAAGGTAAAGTTCTCGAGAAATTAAACCGCGTAGGTGAAGCTATAGAGAACTATGAAATAACCCTAGAGCTAGACGACCCAACATCCTTTGCTTTTTTAAGACTTGGGAAATGTTACCTGAAGTTGGGTGATAATGAAAAGGCCCTTAAATACTTTAAAAAGACCATAAAGGAAGACCCATTACTTGAAAAAGGATGGATAGCCATCACCGATTATTACACGAAAAAAGGTGACTATCGCAAAGCTCTTAAATTGATAACAGAAGCCACTGAAATAGATGCAGACAATGCTTTCTACTGGATACGATATGCAAAATTGAATATGCGATTCAACCTTGTAGAAGAGGCTGAATATGGGTATCGCAAGGCTATTGAGTTAGGCAATTATGAGCTTGACACCTGGATTAATAGAAGTGATATGTTACTCCGTATAGGTGAATTACAGGCGGTCATTACTAACTTAGAACATGGCTTAGAGTTCTATCCTTCTCATGTGGAACTTGAGTTTAGGCTAGCTGGCGTTTATTATATTTCGGGCGAAATCACTAAGGGCAGGTACTATCTTGAAAACGCTATGCGTTCTAATAGCGAGTATAAGATAATTATTCACGAGCTTTTCCCACAGCTCCTAGAGCAAACAGAAATTCAGGAGTTGTTGAAATAAACCTATGTGGATATTTTCAAAGAAGTACTTTTTAAGAGATTTACTACCTGGAGTTGTAGACATACATAATCACATACTACCTGGAATAGATGACGGTGCACCTAATATAGAAGTAACAAAAACCATGTTATCTCTCTATACAGATTTAGGCATCACCAACTGTATAGCAACGCCACACACCATGGCCGATTATTATGGTAATACTTTATCTGGTATTCAAGATGTGTTTGTTCAAACAAAGAAAGAGCTTTTAGGAAGTGCTCATGAAAATACTATTTGTAGTGTAGCATCAGAGTACAT
>JANQTO010000450.1 GCA_030731685.1 Nonlabens sp. | reverse complement strand
CAATGACGGCGGTTTTGATACCCGTTGCTATAAAATCTGATAAAAATCTAAAAAAAGGAATCGAACTCCACAACGCCACACAACCAGACCCTGCACAAACAACCGTGCAACCTAAGCTCAATATCATCGCAAGCGGCAACGGTCTTGGCTTATCTATGCAGTTCTAAAAAGCTGTCAAAACTCTTAAGTTCGTTAAAAGTGCAGCCTTAGGTTTCACTTGGACAAACAGGTTTAAGAATTGTGAATCTACCTATCTTTTAGGCTGTCATTTTTCTTGAAATATAGTTGGCTTTTTAGTATTACAGCTCTAAGTCGTCTTACATACTAATTTTTATACTATTTTTACTAGCACACGAACCAGTTTAAAGGTCAATGTCTTAAGTTACTTGTGACCGACTTTTCTTCATCTCTCAACAATAAACATCATGAAAAACCATCTCCTCATTAGAACACTCCTCATATTATTTCTAGTAACTCCTGTATTCCATGGAATTGCCCAAACTGCTGAAAAATCAGTTCCTGTATTTGTAGACGGAGAGGCGCAAATAGTACCTGCTTTTAAAGATGCTAAAAAGTGGATTCGTGAAGATTTATGGGTGGAGACGACCTTTGACACAGACGGCGATGGAAAGCTAGACCGCATGTATGTGGATGTTACCAGACCTCAAGAAACCGAAACCGAAGGCTTGAAACTTCCCGTGATTTATGAATCAAGCCCGTACTACTCAGGTGTTGCACCAGATGTGGAAGGTGGTTTTTGGAACGTAAAACATGAATTAGGTGAATCGACCAAAGAACGTGTTCATGCAGAGGTAGTTCGTACCGGAAAACGTCCTATTATATCAAACTCACAAACAGCCGCATGGGTGCCACGTGGATTTATCGTTGTTCATTCTTGCTCTCCTGGTACAGGTTTATCTCAAGGTGCTCCAACGGTAGGTGGTATCAATGAATCTTTAGCCCCAAAAGCAGTTATAGACTGGTTAAACGGTAGAGCAAAAGGGTACACGTCTCCAGACGGCTTTGAACAAGTAAATGCATACTGGACAACCGGAAAAGTAGGTATGACTGGAACATCTTATAACGGTACTATTCCGCTAGCTGCTGCGACTACAGGTGTAGAAGGTTTAGAAGTCATCATTCCTGTAGCTCCAAACACATCCTATTATCACTATTACCGTTCTAATGGCCTTGTTCGTTCTCCTGGTGGTTACTTAGGTGAAGACATCGATGTTTTATATGACTTTATTCATAGTGGCGACGAGTCTAAAAGACCTTACAACAATAAAACCATACGCGATACAGAAATGAAAAACGGTATGGATAGAATAACGGGCGACTACAACGACTTTTGGGCAGGTAGAGATTATCTAAATCAGATGGCTCCAATGAAAGCAGCACTTTTGATGTCTCATGGTTTTAACGACTGGAATGTAATGCCAGAACACAGTTACCGCATTTACAATAAAGCTCGAGTATAGAAAAAGAAACCAACAAAGCATGGATTGTGCGTGAAAATGACGACCGCAACATGCCTACTGGATATAAAGATTATCCCAATCCAGATGCGCAGTCTGTAACGCTAAATCTTACAAAAGGAGCTCCACAAGTAGGTGGTCTCACTACGGGAAAAACTAAAAAACAAGGTAAAGAAACAATCATAGATGATTATACCATTGCTGGAGCAGATTTGGCAAAAGCCGAATCGTCGCCCAACCGCGCATTGTACCTGTCACCAGTACTTACAGAAGATATTCACATTTCAGGAATACCTACTATTACGGTACGCGTAGCAAGTAGCAAACCTGCCGCAAATCTATCTGTTTGGTTAGTGTCGCTCCCGTGGAACGATGCTAGTGATGCCAAAATAACCGATAACATTATCACAAGAGGTTGGGCAGACCCACAAAATCACAGTTCATTAACAAAAGGAGAACCACTTGTTCCAGGTACATTTTATGACGTGACTTTTGAATTAATGCCCGATGACCAAATCATCAAAAAAGGGCAACAAATAGGCCTCATGATTTTTTCCAGCGACCAGGAATACACCTTACATCCTGCTCCAGGAACGGAACTCACCATAGATGTAGATGCAACTAGATTAATATTACCTGTATTAGGTGGTGCAAAAGTGTTTAATCAAGCGACTAAGAAATATTAGTACTAGACAATTCATTAAACTAAGCTTGGATTCCAAAATAGTATTTACTATTGTCCTTTTGAATTAG
>JANQTO010000449.1 GCA_030731685.1 Nonlabens sp. | reverse complement strand
TACCCAAAACCTACCGTAACTCTTCCCGCAGACTTTATAAAATGTGCTCAAGAAGAAGTAACCATACATGCAACAACTGGCTTTGAAAGTTATTTATGGAACACACAAGAAACCACCTCAAGTATAAATGTTACCACAGCTGGTACATACACCGTTACCATTATAGATAGTAATGGTTGTACTGACAGTGATAGCATAACAATTACAACGTATAATCCTACTCAAATTATAGATATAGACGTGGTACAGTTTACCATACGTAACAACAGTATTACTGTGACAGCTGTAGGCTCTGGACCTTTTGAATACAGTTTAGATAATTTTATATATCAAGAAAGTCCTGTTTTTGAAAATTTATTACCAGGATTTTACACGGTTTATGTAAGAGATTTAAATGGCTGCGACCTAATTACCGCACCTGCAACTATTATCGCAGCACGCAATTTTTTCACGCCTAATAATGATGGATTTCATGACTACTGGCAAGTTATTGCTATAGAGACAGAGCCCGATGCAAAAATTTATATTTTTGACAGATTTGGTAAACTCCTTAAGCAACTCGATCCATTAGGCCCTGGTTGGGATGGAATGTATAACGGCAATCCTATGCCTAGTACAGACTATTGGTTTTTGGTTGAACTGAGCGATGGACAATCTTTTGATGGTCATTTTACCTTGAAAAGGTGATTGTTTTGAAGTTGTATCGCCTGTATTACGCTTTCGCGAAAGCCTAACATAAAAAGTTATTGCACCATGAACAATCTACGTGCTTATTAAATGTTCCTCAACTCTTTTGGGAATTGGGAAAAAGCATGCTGATATGTCAGAAGTTGTTTTGAACCTTGCTTTCGCGAAAGCGAAATACCAAAAAATTACCGATTGCTCAAAAATCAAGCAATCGTAGTCAACCTTAACTATTATTTACGACCTACCATAAGGAAGCAAATTGCCGAAAACCCTACTTTTACCATATGAAATTTAAGATTGCATCTGACTTTGAACCAACTGGAGACCAACCTCAAGCCATAGATAAACTGGTGAGCGGCATCAATGCTAATGAGCGGTTTCAAACGCTGCTAGGAGTTACAGGAAGTGGTAAGACCTTTACGGTGGCAAATGTGATTGAGCGTACCCAAAAACCGACGCTCGTCTTATGTCACAACAAAACACTTGCTGCACAATTATATTCAGAATTCAAGAGTTTTTTTCCTGATAATGCGGTAGAATACTTTGTTTCATACTACGATTATTATCAGCCAGAGGCATTTATACCATCAAGCGGAACCTATATTGAAAAGGACCTTTCTATCAATGAAGAAATAGAAAAAATGCGATTGAGCACAACCTCTTCCCTATTGTCGGGTCGCAGGGATATTATCGTGGTGGCATCGGTTTCTTGTTTGTACGGTATAGGGAATCCAGTAGAATTTCAGAAAAATATTGTGCGTGTGAAGCGTGACCAAGTTATCGCAAGAACCGCATTATTACAGCAACTTGTACAAAGTTTGTATTCAAGAACAACTGCCGAATTCACCCGTGGTATGTTCCGCATTAACGGTGACACGCTCGATGTGTTTCCTAGTTATGGCGATACGGCGTTTAGAATTCACTTTTTTGGCGATGAGATTGAAGAGTTGGAACGATTTGACCCTACAAACGGTCATGTTATTGAGAAATTTGACCAAATCACGCTGTATCCAGCAAATATGTTTGTGACTTCGCCAGACGTTCTCCAAGGTGCCATTCATGCCATTCAAGAAGATTTGGTAAAGCAAATTGAATACTTTAAAGAAATAGGTAAGCCTCTAGAAGCTAAACGCTTAGAAGAACGAACGGAGTTTGACCTAGAGATGATACGCGAGCTGGGCTATTGTTCTGGTATTGAGAATTATAGTCGCTATCTGGATGGTAGATTACCTGGAACTCGCCCCTTTTGCCTACTCGACTATTTTCCAGACGATTATTTGATGGTTATAGATGAAAGTCACGTAAGCGTTCCGCAAGTTGGCGCCATGTACGGTGGTGACCGCTCACGCAAGGTTAATCTCGTAGACTACGGTTTTAGGTTACCGGCTGCTATGGATAACAGACCGCTTAAATTTGAAGAATTTGAAGCGTTGCAAAATCAGGTTTTGTATGTAAGTGCCACTCCAGCAGACTATGAACTCGCAAAAACCGAAGGTGTTTACGTCGAGCAAATCATAAGACCAACTGGCCTGCTCGACCCTATCATTGAAGTGCGACCAAGTC
>JANQTO010000448.1 GCA_030731685.1 Nonlabens sp. | reverse complement strand
CAGGACGATGCACACATATTTTGTACACCAGACCAGCTCGATAAAGAGTTCATGGACGTTATAGATTTGGTGCTTTATGTATTTGGCTCTTTAGGATTTGAAAATTTTACCGCACAAGTAAGTATCAGAGACCCAAAGAAACCAGAGAAGTACATAGGTGACCTAGAAAATTGGGAAAAAGCAGAAAGCGCGATACTCAGAGCAGCACAAGCAAAAGGACTGGACTTTGTTGTAGAAGAAGGCGAGGCTGCTTTTTATGGCCCTAAGCTAGACTTTATGGTGAAGGATGCCCTAGGACGCAGCTGGCAGCTGGGAACCATTCAGGTAGACTATAATTTACCAGAGCGATTTGACCTGTGGTATAAAGGTGCTGACAACGAGTCACACAGACCTGTCATGATACACCGTGCACCTTTTGGCAGTATGGAACGATTTATCGCTATTTTACTGGAGCATACTGGTGGGAATTTCCCATTATGGCTCATGCCAGAGCAGGTTGCCATATTATCATTAAGTGAGAAATATGAAAATTATGCTAAAAAGGTTTCGCAGTCTCTTGAAAATCACGAAATTCGCACGAGTGTAGACAATCGCGCTGAAACCATAGGCAAGAAAATACGTGAGGCAGAAATGGCAAAGTTTCCATTTATGATTATCGTAGGTGAGCAAGAAGAAAAGGACGGCACGATTTCTGTACGAAAACATGGTGGAGAAGACTTGGGGTCTATTACGGTAGATGCTTTAAATAGTATTATCAAAGAAGAGATTGCAAGTACCATCAAAACATTTGAAGTTTAATTAAAATTTTTTAGCCATAGCAATAAGAAGACGCAAAGACCGAGGTCCGGCTCGTATTATCAAAGAAGATAAGCACGCAATTAATGAGAAAATCCGCGCAAGACAATTACGTCTTGTAGGTGACGGTGAACCACAAATCATAGATACCAGAGATGCCCTTGCACTAGCACGTGAGCAGGAACTAGACTTGGTTGAGATTTCGCCAAACGCTGACCCGCCAGTAGCAAAGATATTAGACTATAAAAAGTTTATATACGAGCAAAAAAAGCGCGAGAAAGTAATCAAGGCAAACGCCTCTAAAGTCATTATCAAGGAAATAAGATTCGGTCCACAGACTGATGACCATGATTATGAATTTAAGAGAAAGCATGCCGAGAAATTCCTTAAAGAAGGTGCAAAGCTCAAAGCTTACGTATTCTTTAAAGGACGTTCCATTATCTATAAAGATCAAGGGGAAATTCTATTACTGAGACTTGCTCAAGACCTAGAAGAACTGGGTAAAGTAGAGCAAATGCCACAAATGGAAGGAAAACGCATGAATATGTTCATAGCGCCTAAGAAAAAATAGGTTAATTCAGAATTAAAAACTACTTTTGCAGTCCTCAAATTTGAGGGCTGTTTTGTTGTAGTCAGTTTAAAATTATAACAGCGAGAAATAAACTAAGAGACATTATGCCTAAGATGAAAACAAAATCTAGTGCCAAAAAGCGTTTTAAGCTTACAGGTACTGGTAAAATCAAGAGAAAGCACGCTTTTAAAAGTCACATCCTGACAAAGAAAAGTAAGAAACGTAAATTAGCTTTAACGCACTCTACACTTGTGCACAAAGCTGATGAGGACAATATCAAGTTACAACTACGTCTTAAGTAAGACCACCTTGTAAACCTTGATGGTTTATTAATTACAACAATAACCCAGTAACCAGGCCACTAAGAATCTACACTAGAAGATCGCCTGTTACTAAAAAATTAAAATTATGCCAAGATCAGTAAATTCAGTTGCTTCAAGAGCACGTAGAAAAAAAGTCCTAAAGCAGGCAAAAGGTTATTTCGGACGTCGTAAAAACGTTTGGACCGTAGCTAAAAACGCAGTAGAGAAAGCAATGTCTTACTCTTACCGCGATAGAAGAAACAAGAAACGTTCATTCCGCGCACTATGGATTACCCGTATTAATGCTGGTGCAAGATTACACGGTATGAGCTATTCACAGTTTATGGGATTAGTAAAAAAGAACGACATCGAGTTAAATCGTAAAGTTCTTGCTGACCTTGCAATGAACCACCCAGAGGCGTTCACAGCAGTAATAAACAAAGTAAAATAAATTAGGTAACATTTTCTCGCATAAAAATCCCGACTAGCAATAGTCGGGATTTTTTTTGTGTTTTGTTTTGATGACTTGGTTCTTTGGTGCTAAACTATTTTAGAACTATACAATCCACAAACCGTATTTGAT
>JANQTO010000447.1:4028-10621 GCA_030731685.1 Nonlabens sp. | reverse complement strand
GAATCTGGTCGCTGGACTAAACCTGCAAGTATTCAAATACTTCTGTGTGCAGACGGAATTTAAGGGCGGCTACATTAATATGCCTGATATACGAACCACACAATTTGCAACAGACAGTGCGAGCCAAGATTTTCTCTTTAGACAAGTAAATCTGGTATACGGCGTACGATTCAATATTTAAGCGTTTAGCAAATCTTACTAGTTATAAAAGTCGGCCCACGAGTAGTCTTTTATAATTATCAACGTCACGCTGGCTTTTCAAAACCAGAAAATTACGTGTTATTCCAACATTGTTAGTATGACAACTTGTGTCATAGTTTAAGACTCATTAAAGCCTCAAATGAAATTATTGCCTTAACAAAACCTCAACACTATTTAACAAAACAATGATAGAAGCCACGTACTTTAAAAAAATCAGGGCCGTTTTCATGACATAACAAAAACCCTATATTATGAAAAAGTTAAATTTGATTCTAGTTCTTACGGCAGCAACCGTAGTCTCTAGTTGTGTTTCTAAAAAGAAATACGTAGCCATGGAAAGCAATTACAACAACACGCGTTCTGAACTCCAGAAAACTCAAGTAGAAAAAGAAAATCTTGAAAACCAAATGGCACAAATAGAAATGCGTGTGGAACGGTTCAATGAGAAAATTGCATCCTTGAAAACCGAAAAGGACGGTATGCTAGTAACCACATCAAATGACCAGATTGCACTTTCTGAAAATAACAAGCGTGCTATGCGCAGGACATTGCAAAATGTCCCTGCAGAAAAATTAGCAAATGCTAAAACGCTTAAAGACTCCCTAAATCTAGCCATTGCGCACAACGTTTCTAAAAAATTTATGGGTTCTGAAAGTACAGACAACTTAAACATATCTGTAGACGAAACGGTGGTCATGATTAACATTGACGATGATTTACTCTTCGGAGATAGTAGCTACCGTGTAGGTAAAGGTGCAGACGAGATATTAGCACGTATCGCAGCAGTAGTAAAATCAGAGCCTTCACTGGAGGTTCTTGTAGAAGGACATACAGACAGCCGCAAGGTGAAAACCGGTAGTTATGTGAAAGACAATTGGGACTTAAGTACAGAGCGAAGTGCAGCAATTGTAAGAAGGCTTGCAGACAAATTTGGCGTAGCACCAGAGCAACTCATTGTCGCAGGACGTTCTAGCTATGACCCAATAGCTGCAAACGACACGAGAACAAACATGGCAAAAAATAGACGTACGCAAATCGTTATTATGCCAAATCTCGATAAATTCTTT
This sequence comes from Nonlabens sp., assembly GCA_030731685.1. Classification (GTDB taxonomy): domain Bacteria; phylum Bacteroidota; class Bacteroidia; order Flavobacteriales; family Flavobacteriaceae; genus Nonlabens. The sequence goes on along the minus strand of JANQTO010000447.1, from coordinate 9,353 downwards.
GCGATGTTAGAAAGTGATGTAGCAACGACCATAGACGCCACAAATAACTAGTATTCCCTTTTAATTCATAAAAAAGGCAGCTTTTAGAGCTGCCTTTTTTTTGTTTATCGCAACGCGTTTGCGTTATAAGCTTTACTTTTTGTTGAGCAAAATAGGTGCTCCATAACCTAAATTACTCATACGCTCTAGCTGTGTTGCAGCATCACCTACTATTAGGTAAATCATCTTATCTGGATGTAGGTTATTTGCTGCAAGTTCTTTTACTTGTTGCAACGTAAGTTGCTCCACAAATTCTTGATTCTTTAACGCAAAGTTTACTGGGTAGCCGTAGTTTCTTATCTCGCTCAACATATTCAATTTTGCTCTTGAAGTCTCAAAACTACGGGCACTTGACTTAATCATGTAACTTTTAGTGACATCTAGGTCTGATGCGTTAAAAGATGTTCCATAATCTGACAATAATTGCTTTATCAACAACGCTGACTCTAATGTTACGTTAGAGCGAACACCTGTGCGTACTGCAAAAACTCCAGAAAGTTCGTTGCCTGAGAAAGACGAATTAATGCCGTAGGTATATCCTTTAGCCTCTCTGAGTTCCTGCATCAACTGAGATGCAAAACCGCCGCCTCCTAGCCTGTAGTTCATTACTTCTAATGGGTAAAACGAGGGGTCTGTAGCCTTAGCGGCGTGTTGTCCCACGTAAATCACAGATTGTTTAGCACCAGGTATATCGTAGAAATAAACTTGACTCTTCTCTATTGATGGAATCACTGGAACCGTCACGGTTTTAGTATCTACTGAATTCCAAGCAGTATCGAGCGCCTTAAATGCCGTTGCAATTTCTTGCTTACCTACCGCACCCACAACATTTAATGTAATCGCCTGTGGCAACATATAATTATTGTAGTAATTCTTTAAATCTTCTAGCGTGATAGCTTCTACTGTTACCTCGGTTCCTATAGGATTCTGAGCAAGTATGTGATCTTTACCGTAGAGGAGTTTGTTGAATTCTAGAGCCGCAACCGCATTTGGACTTGACTTCTGTCGTTGTATTCTATCAATCATTTGTTGCTTGATGAGTTCAAATTCCTCCACATCCCATCGAGGTTCCAAAAGGATTTCTTTTATCAAACTTGCTACCTTTTCCACATTTCGCGAAAGCGTACTTGCGTTAACAGTCATCTTAGAGTAACCAGCGTCAACATAAATATTTGCACCTAAATTTTGCAGCTGATTCTCAAGCTGTTCTGTCGTCTTATTTTTTGTCCCTTTAGTGAGCAACTGCGCCAGCATGTTAGATACGCCTATTTTATCTTTTTGTTCCTGCAATAGACCGGTAGCCAATTCTAACTCCATACTTACCAGTGGTACTTCGTCATTTTCTATTCCCATAACGTCCATACCCGAATCGTACTTGTCACTCCATATAACAGGAACACTCAATTGCGGTTTAGGACCATAAGGTGGTTCTACAGTTCTATCAAAAGTAGAGGGCGTGCGCTCGTAACTTGCTGTGGTTGATGCGTCAAAATCATCCTCGGCACCTTGAACTATTTTTTCCTCTTCGACAAATGCTAACTTTGAATTTGCAACCGCTAGTTCCACCATACCCTTAGGCACAAAACTGGTCATTATGTAGTTTTTATTCTTTATATAGGTGTTGTAAACTCGCATCACATCTTCTCTAGTAACAGATTGCACACCTTTAATGTCTTGTGCTATATACCCGGGATTGCCAGTATAAATATCGTATTGCGTAAGCAAGAAGCCTTTTCCTAAAACACTGCCAAGCTGGTAGTAAAAGCTGGTTTCTGTAGCTGTTTTGATGCGGTCTAAATCTTCTTGAGGAATGCCGTTTTCCTCAAAAAGTAACAGAGCCTCTTTTATTGCAATCGCAACAGAATCTAAATCTACTCCATCATATGCCTGTACAGAAAGTTGTAATTGCCCTGCTAGCTCAGAACCATCATTACGCATTCGAGCGTTACTTGTAAGTTTTTTATTTTCCACGAGCACCTGGGTAAGCGGCGCCTTTTTGCCATCACTTAAATAATTAGAAAGCACATCAAGTGCGTAGTTGTCCTTGTGGAATAACTTTACCGTAGGCCAGTTCATCGTTAGTCTAGGAAGATTTGCAAAATTGTCTTCATAGTAAAGACTCTTGGTTTCCGCTAGGGCTACTGGGGCAACAGTGTTGATTGTAACTGGAGGTCCAGCCTTGAACTCTCCAAAATAGCGCTGAACCCATGCCTTTGCTTGCTTGATATCAAAGTCGCCAGATATCGTGAGCGTCGTATTATTTGTTGTGTACCAGCGATTATAAAAGTTTTTCACATCTTGCAAGGATGCATTTTGCAGGTCTTCTAAAGAACCTATCACCTGCCAACTGTACGGATGCCCTTCGGGATAGAGGTTTTTATCTACAACAAAACTCTCAGCACCATAAGGTTGGTTGTCATAAGATTGTCTCTTTTCATTTTTAACGACTTGCTTTTCCTTTGCAAGGACCTCGTCAGTCACTGTGTTTATGAAGAATCCTAGTTTATCAGCTTCGGCCCAAATCATTTTTTCTAGTGCGTCTTTAGGGACTGTCTGGTAGTAGTTAGTAACATCTCTGCTAGTGGACCCATTTGCACCAGCACCACCTATGCGAGCACTCATAGCGTCAAGACCGCCTTTGCCCAAATTTTCAGACTCTAGAAAAAGTAAATGTTCGAATAAATGGGCAAAACCGGTGCGGCCTGCAACCTCTCTGGATGAACCTACATGAGCGGTTAGCGATACGGCCACTACTGGGTCAGATTTATCTACGTGCATAATGACGGTTAGACCATTATCCAATTGATATTTTTCAAAAGGCAAACTCAACACATCTTTAACTAGCGCAGTATCTTCATGCACATTTAAAGTTGAGGTTGAAGGAGTTTTGCACCCTAGAAGCACAAAAAGCGCTAGAAACACATAAAAAGAGAGATATTTAAAGGACTTATTCATAGAACAATAATTTTAGACACTAGGACTATACAGGAACGAAATTAGTCCTAAAAGATTAAATACATGATTTACAAGCACAAAAAAACCGCAAGATAAAATCTTACGGTTTTTTAAAAATAATGTTATAAAATTAAATTTTAACCATTTTCAGGCGTTTCTCAATTTTCTTTTTCTTTTCTGTGAGGCGCTTCATAAGGTCCATTAAAGTTTCATCTTTAGTTTCCTTATAAATCTCATTAAGACCTAAAATCAATGATTTTGCTTTACGCGATGAAGCAACTCTATCACTAGTAGACATATTGCTCATGGTCTCTTTTTCAAATTCTAATGCTTGCTCTACGATTTCCATAATATAATTTGTTTGAAATTAACGACTTTTAGACGAAGTACACAAACTTTTAAGGAGATATTTATGAAATCCAAATAAGATTTCTCATCTAAAAAAAAATTTACTTAATCAGTCTACGAAATAGTCGTTAATATAACTGCAATGTTACGAAGTAAATTGCTCTAAATAGGTTATTTAGGATTATATTAACGATTAAGTCAAACTAATAGACTAGTTGTCTTTGAGAAATTGAATAAAAATGATTACGCCCCTATAAACTACCTATCAACAAGTGTTGCTTCGTACTGAACCAGCGCACCTGTTCCATAGTCTGTAATAAGCAACTTATCGCCTACTACAATGACATCAGTAGGTTTGCTCACCTCTGTTTTGAGCTCTTGTTTCAGCTTATAATCTTTACTAAAAACAAGCACACGTTTGTTCTCAAAATCGGTTAGGTAGATTTGCCCAGCGCCTACATAAATTCCAGTAGCTGCATTCATCTTTTCACCTTCACCAAAAACAGCCTTGAACGCTCCATTTTTATCAAATACCTGCCCACGATTATTATAAGCATCTGCCACATAAATCCCGTCACTGGTTATTTGCACGTCCGTAGGATAGTAAAACATACCGTGCTCCTTACCTTCTTTACCTATCGTTAGCCAAGAATTACCGTTGTAATATAAAATGCGGTGATTGTAGAAGTCGGCTATGGCGATTTCGTTTTTAAAAACACTTATCGCAGCTGGTGCGTCTAAGGAATCTTTAAAAACTAGATAATCTCTTTTATTATCACGAATGACTGCTATGGAATCTCTACCATATTCTGGCACGAAAAGCGCGCGCTCTTTAAGCATGCTTGTCGTAACCTTGTCGGTAATTTGCATCGCAGCCTCGCCAAAATCTATATGCATAGGTCGCTCAAAACCGTCATATTCAAACAGTATGTTGCCAGTGACATCAACTTTCACGACACGATTGTTATCGCCGTCGCTTAAAAAGATATCGCTACCGTCTACAGCTATTCCTATAGGGTTTACACCATCTAGCGGTATCACTTTCTCAAATTCCCAAGTAGTATTTGCAGAGAGTTCCTTTTCTTTCTTGCATGAAACCAGTGCAACAAATGCGCTGGTCAGTATTAAAAACTTTTTCATGATTAATCTCTGTATTTACAACAACCTGGCAAGTTGTTATAGGTTGATTTGTCAGCTTTCACAGCATCTGTATCGTGACCTACTGCAGCAGCTTGCTTATTGATAGCATTCATAGAGACCTTAGACTTATCGTAAGAGATAGAGAGCATTTTAGAATCTACATCCCAAACGGCATTATCAACACCAGCCATATCATTCATCGCTTTTTCTATGCGCGCCTTACACATGCCGCAAGCACCGTAAACCTTGAGCTTAGCAGAAGTGAGTGCGCCTAGTTTCTCCTCTTTTTTACCTTGGCTCGTTTCAATTTTACCGTTTGCTCTTGTGATTTTAGAAACATTAGGTGTATAGCCCGCTTTCACAACTTGATCTTGAACGGCCTGCATGCTTAAAGCCTTATCTGACGGGTATTTAAAAGAAAAATCGCCTGTTTTGATATCTATCTTAACATCCTTAATCCCCTTAAATTCCTTGAATTTTTTCTCTAATCCATAGGCACAGAACGGACAGCCTAGTCCATCTACCTGCACTTCAAACTGGTCTAAATTTGATTTTTGGGCGTCCGCTTTCGCGAAAGCGAACAAGCTAATAACCACGGTCATTATAATTGCAATATTTTTCATTGTATATACTTTTAAAATTTTGTTTTGTTTGTTTTGCTAGTCAAAGCGTTTCAAAAATTAAGTTTATACATGTATTAAGTTTTGAAAACCAATCTCTTTTTCGGTAGAAAAACAACCTTTGTTTGTTAACCATATTTTTTTGAAAGAATATCTTATCAGATTTCGAATAAAAAGCATTTGCATTTTATCGGAAATGCTGTCTCTTATACACATCTCGCAG
>JANQTO010000447.1:0-4018 GCA_030731685.1 Nonlabens sp. | reverse complement strand
TGTTTTACTAGTTAAAGCGTTTTAAAAATTAAATCGGCCACCTATAAAAATGGAGCGTTTAAACTCGGGACCTTCACTAATATCTTGAAATACAGGAATTTGATAGGAAAGGTCTATGGTAATATCCTTTCTCGCGTATTGTATTCCCTGCGCATACATAAACTGATAGGAGTTGCGCTCTGTTTGCCACATATTTGCGGTTTCAAAATATAAATTCAGCTGCTTGTTGGGATACTGTGGTTCCAATAGTGGCCAGCCCACGCCAGCTTTAAGCTGAAGTACGTCTAGCGTGCCATCTGGCATCCAGTTGTAGCCCAGTTCTGAGGTAATTCCTATTTTAAGAGATTCATAGCCCGCAACGATTCCGTAGTAACCAGAATATATGCCCATACTCAAATCCATTAAGTCTAGTTTATCACCTGTAGGAAGCGTTTGCACGGTTTTAGCATCCATGCGGAATGTTTTAGCCTTGCCGTCTTTGCGATAAAACTGGTACTTCCCTGTTAGTCTAATGTCGGCAAGACCACTGCCAGAAACTCCGTTTAAATCATAATTTAAATAAGGTACGTTTACTGACACCTCTGTATTTGAAGTAGGTAAATAGTGGAGCATTAAGGGAATATAGGTTGCATTTCCTATATCTAGTTTCCGAGATTCTGAAATTACACGTATGGTGTAACTGCCAGCTCCTAATAGCATAGGACTGTCCTCTGTAATGGGTGGTCCTTGAGGGTACGCTTTTGCGAAAGCGAACACAACAAAAACTACGGTACATAGTTTGTTCATTATTGTATAGATAAATTAATAGTAACGTTAACGAGCCTAATGGCTCAGCGGAACTAAAAAATATCTAGATTAGGAAGGAGTCGTGGAGAATATAAAGATGTCGCTGTATGAGCGGTGGCGCATTTGCAAGGTTTGCCGCAGGCGCATTTTTTAGGGTCTGTATTGGTTTCGTAAACCAATTAGTTATTCCAGGTGCATAATAAACGGCTGTTTGAAAAACCGCAAGTACGTCCATCTTTAAGGTATCCTGACCTTGTAGTAGTTCTTGTTTATCATTACAACAACCAGGCAATTCAGAAAGTTCACAACTATCTTCGGTCAAGGCCTGCTCCATACCGCAGCCAGCAGATGGCACGATTAGAGAAACATTTGCTAGAAAAGCACCACAAAAATGTTTATGCACCGTAAATGACATGGTAGACAGTATAAGAACCGCCGACATGAAATATGCAAAAATTGTATGTGCTGTTTTTTTCACGCTGTAAATATAGTTAAAATCAATGATTTGTGTGCTTTAGCTTACACATATTAACTTAGAGCAACAAACGTTCCAAATGCGTGGCGTACTATTTAACCTGTTCTACGTCTGGCTTTTGTATGAAAAGGTAGTATAGATTTATGAGAACAATCGATACGTTTGTAATAATCACTGGCCAACTGCTTAACATGGCGCCGTATATGACAAACAGGATGCAACCTAATGTATTGATGATGCGCAGGTGTCTCACGTTTTTACGAGTGAATGAAAGTAAAAGTATGAAACTGGCTAGGTAGCCTATAAAATCTAATAATGTTAAACCCATGTTGAAATTTTGAGGACGCAAAAGTAACTTTATTTAACGATAAATGAGTTTGTGATATCGCATGCGTCGCACAGTGGTATTTCGTAATATTGCATAGCACTAGGTAGCGTACTATGAAATTCAACGAGGTATTAAAGAAGATAAAATTAAAAGCTGAACAGGCATGGACTTATAGCCGTAAACATCCCTTCAAGGCTAGTGGTTACCTGGCATTAGGTGGTTTAGGTTTGGGCCTCTTCTTTTTTGTTTTGATATATTTCGGAGCTTTCGGAAAAATTCCAAACGCCGATGCGCTCGCACAGTTAAAAAACCCGTTAACCTCTACGCTATATGGGACAGATAAAAAACCTATAGGTTTCTTTTATCTACAAAACAGGTCTAATATAGACAGTACACAGCTCAATCCTTATTTAGTAGATGCCCTAGTAGCTACTGAAGACGCACGCTTTTACGAGCATAGTGGTATAGATTATCGCAGTTATGCCCGCGTCTTTGTGAAGTCCATTTTATTACAGCAGGACCAGGCTGGTGGCGGCAGTACGGTAACACAACAAATCGCTAAGAATATCTTCGGTAGACAAAAGCAACCTTTTCTTTCTACACCTATTAATAAGGTGCGAGAAATGATTATTGCAAAGCGCATGGAGTCGGTTTATTCTAAGGAAGAAATACTGTTACTGTACTTTAATACAGTATCCTTTGGAGAAAACCTATATGGAATCGAAAAAGCAGCGCAACGATTTTTTGCAAAACAGCCGAAAGACCTTACGCTTTCTGAAAGTGCAACGCTCGTGGGTTTACTTAAAGCACCTACATACTTTAACCCACGCAATAATCTTGAGCGCGCACAAGACAGGCGTGATGTAGTCTTGGGGCAAATGGTAAAATATGAAAAAATAGACCTAGAGACTGCGACTGCTGCAAAAACACCACTAAAGCTCAAATACCAAAAACCTATAGAACTTTCCTCAACCAGCACCTATTTTAAAAATTATGTTCAAAAAGAATTTGACGCATGGGCAAAGCAACACCCAGCCGATGACGGGCATATTTATAACCTAGAAGTTGACGGCTTACGAGTTTACACAACCCTAAATCCTAGTGTACAAAACTATGCTGAGGATGCCATGAAGCGCCAAATGGCTCGCTTACAATCTTTAATGGACCAATACTGGACGAGCTCTACAACCGAAGGTGGCAAAGAAGGTTTACTAACTAAGCTAACAGACCGCCTGACAGCCGTTAAAGAAATGCGCGACGCAGGTAAATCACAAGAACAAATAGATACTTTCCTTAATGATAAAAGTGCACGCACTTACTGGAAAATAGGTGAAGGCTACTCAACAAGACAGCAATCGCTTCGTGATTCCATTGTCCATGCGATTACCAGAGTTCATACAGGTTTGCTAGTTATGGATAGTAATAACGGCGGTATCATGGGCTATTTAGGCGGTATAGATTATGGTTTCTCACAACTGGACAACGTGACCAGTAGAAATCAAGTGGGTTCTACGTTCAAACCCATTAGTTACCTGGCAGGACTTGAAAACGGCATCGATGCCTGTAGCTTTTTTGACAATAACTTACGTACCTACAAGCAATATGACAACTGGCGACCACGCAATGCAAATGGACAATATGGAGGAAGTTATAGTACACACGGCGCGCTTGCAAAATCTATTAATACGGCATCTGTACAGTTACAGTTGCGCACAGGAACTGCAAATGTTATAGACATGGCGCGTTCCATGGGAATTAAATCTGCTATACCTAAAGAGCCATCTATTGTGCTAGGAACGGCAGAGCTTACCTTATTAGAAATGGTTACTGCCTATTGTAGCATCGCAAATGGTGGACAGGCCGTAAAACCATATAGTATCGTCCGTATAGAAAATACTAAGGGTGAAGTCATCTATGAGGCAAAACCTAGATTTCACGGCCGCGTGGCGTCAGCATACAACGTGAAGCAAATTCAAAAGATGATGGAAGGCGTTATCACAGGTGGCAGTGGCGCTGGATTTAATAGCTACGGCGTGCCTTACAACATTATAGGAAAAACTGGAACTACACAAAACAATAACGATGGCTGGTTTATAGGTGCAGCACCTACCGTAGTTATAGGTTCGTGGGTAGGAACTCATGACAAACGCGTGCAATTTTCAAGCACAGGTATGGGCGCTGGAGCAAGTACTGCTATGCCTATGGTTGCTAGTGTCTTTAAAGGTATGAGCTCGTGGAGAAAACCGGTACTGCGCAATTTTAGTTATGGCTTTACCTATTTTCCGTGTCCAGCTTTTAGTGATTCAACAGCCACAAATGCATACAATTATTACAAGGCAGATACTATGTATGTGCGTAATCTACTAAAACGAGATTCTACCATCATCGCAGAGCGTAGAATTAAAGATAGTTTGTTGCAGGATAGTTTA
>JANQTO010000446.1 GCA_030731685.1 Nonlabens sp. | reverse complement strand
AGTTAAAGGACATTGCTGAGGTTGAACTGGGCAGTGAATTCTTTGATATTTACTCAAATCTTGACGGGCAGCCAGCTGCATCCATTGTTCTGAAACAAACCGTGGGCAGTAATGCGAGCGATGTTATTGAAGAAGTAAAGTTAAAACTAGAGGAACTAGAAAAAGACATGCCGCCAGGTGTAGATTATAAGATAAGTTATGACGTTTCTAAATTTTTAGACGCATCTATAGAAGAGGTCATTCACACACTGAGAGATGCGTTTATACTGGTAGCAATCGTGGTTTTCTTATTTTTAGGTGACTGGCGTTCGACGTTGATTCCTATTATTGCCGTTCCGGTTTCGCTCATAGGAGCATTCTTTGTAATGCAATTATTTGGGCTTTCTATTAACTTGATAACGCTATTTGCGCTGGTACTCGCCATAGGAATTGTGGTAGATGATGCGATTGTGGTCGTGGAGGCCGTACACGCAAAGATGGAAGAAAAACATCTCGCACCATACGAGGCAGTGCAGGCAGTTATGGGTGAGATAGGAGGAGCCATTATTGCCATTACGCTCGTCATGGTATCGGTATTTATACCTATATCGTTTATGTCTGGTCCGGTAGGCGTTTTTTATAGACAGTTTAGTATAACGATGGCTGGTTCCATTATCATATCGGCTATTGTAGCATTGACGCTCACACCGGTTTTATGCGCGATGATTTTGAAGAACAATCACGGTCAGCCTCGCAAGAAATCGCTAATCAATCGTTTTATTGATTGGTTCAATGGTGGATTTGAAAAATTGACGGGCCGCTACGTGAATTTCTTGCAGTATATCGTTAACAGACGGGTCATCACCTTCGGTTTATTGATAGCATTTTGTGCAGGTATTTTCTTTACAAATGAGATTTTACCAGCAGGGTTTATACCTAATGAAGACCAAGGAACTATATACGCAATCATACAAACGCCACCAGGTTCTACATTGGAACGTACGAATGAGGTTGCACAAAACCTTCAAAAAATGGCCGAAAAGATAGACGCTGTGGAGTCGGTTTCGTCCCTTGCAGGTTATGAGATAATGACTGAAGGTCGTGGTTCAAACGCAGGTACCTGTCTTATCAATTTAAAACCATGGTCTGACCGCGATATGACGGTACATGAAGTCATGGAAGCGCTAGAAGAAAAAAGTGGCGAGCTAGGTGCTGTTATTGAGTATTTTGAACCACCAGCGGTTCCGGGCTTTGGTTCTTCAGGAGGTTTTTCTATGCGTTTGATTGACAAGAGTGAAGAAGTAGATTATCAGGATTTTGAAAAGATAAATAATGATTTTATGGCCGCTCTAGGCGAAAGAAAAGAACTCTCTGGGCTCTTTACCTTTTTTGCTGCAAACTATCCGCAATATGAAATTATAATCAACAACAAAGCCGCAATGCAAAAGGGTGTAACTATAGGTAATGCCATGGAAAACCTAAATATTATGATAGGTAGTACCTACGAGCAGGGCTTCGTACGTTTTGGTAGATTCTTTAAGGTTTATACACAGGCCGCTCCTGAGTATCGCAGGCTACCGTCAGACTTGAGTAATCTATTTGTAAAAAATGACGCTGGTGAGATGGTTCCGTATTCTTCCTTTATGACCTTGAAAAAAAGATTGGGACCCAACGAGATTACGCGTTATAACATGTATAATTCTGCAGCTATTCAAGGACAGCCAGCTAGCGGTTATACTACGGGTGATGCAATCGCTGCCATAAAAGAAGTAGCTGCAGAAAAGCTTCCGCGCGGTTACGACATTGCCTGGGAAGGACTTTCTTATGACGAGGCAGGTCGTGGCAACGAGTCCATCTACATCTTTGGGGTCGTACTCATCTTCGTTTACTTGGTACTTGCTGCGCAATATGAGAGTTTCCTTTTACCGCTGGCAGTTATTCTTTCTTTACCGGTCGGTATTTTTGGCTCATTTCTGTTCTTGAAAATGATGGGGCTTGCAAACGACGTCTATGCGCAAATAGGGCTCATCATGCTCATAGGTTTGCTAGGTAAAAATGCCGTGCTAATCATTGAGTTTGCTGTTCAGAAAAGGCAAGACGGCGCCACCATTTTAGAAGCAGCTATTGAAGGTGCAAAAATGCGTTTCAGGCCTATTTTAATGACCTCTTTTGCCTTTGTAGCCGGCTTAATTCCGTTGGTAATGGCATCTGGTGCTGGCGCTATTGGTAACCGTACCATAGGTGGTTCAGCCATGGGTGGTATGCTTATAGGAACCTTGC
>JANQTO010000445.1 GCA_030731685.1 Nonlabens sp. | reverse complement strand
ACAATCACAAGAGCCTTAAATTCAAGCAGACCAAAGACTTGAAAGAAGTCGTGGATGAGAGTTGCGACATTTTTGATAAGGCACAGAGTATTTTTAAGGAAAAGCAGTTTAACGAACTTGAACGCCTTATCATGCGCATGAATTTGCTTGTAAATCTTGTTAATGCTAAAATAGATGACCAGGTAGCACGTACTAAAGATAAAGAGGAGACACCTAAGAATACAACGCTTTATTTTGCTATTTTGTTAGAAACCAGAGATTTGATTCATGCATTTATAGAAGTTGCAACTAAATTTTATACAGAATACGACGCTCGTAAAACCGACTTGTAACTGGCAACATCAATTTAAAAGACCGTCCTTTTGTGACGGTTTTTTTATGCAGTGTAGTTTGCTACTCTATTAATTTAAGTTCCTAGTAGCTCACGATGGGTTAGCATCTATAAATCTTATGTAGCGCTGGCTGTTGTGGTTATTCCGCTTTCGCGAAAGCGTTATGCCTACAATACATGTGCTTTAAAACCAACATGTCACCACGACAATCTATCCTAAGAATGCCTAATACCAATATATCTTTAAAATGCCGCATATAAATTGTTTCTTTTGCAGCTTCTCGTCGTTAAAAAATAATTCCGTAGCTACGGCTATGCAATAATTTTTTGCCTAGATAAACTCCAAAATAATTCAATTTCTTAATACGTCATTTCAAAACTATATTGGTATAAAAACAAAAGCTCCTTGCGATGTGCAAGGAGCTTTCAGTCTATAATGATTTATGTATTACTCTGCTGGAACGATGTCATCGTCGAGGTCAAAAGCCTCTTGAGCAGCGGCAGCATCTTCTATTTTAGAGGTCTTGCGATTTCTGAATCGTAGTTTGACGCGGTGAACCATGTATAGCAAAATAGGCACGATAATGAGCGTTAGGAACGTTGCAAATATGAGTCCGAAGATTACGGTCCATGCAAGTGGTCCCCAGAAAATCACGTTGTCACCACCCATATAAATATTAGGTTCAAAGGATGAAAACAGCCCGAAGAAATCGATGTTAAGTCCTATAGCAAGCGGTATCAAACCAAGTACGGTTGTGATGGCCGTTAATAAAACAGGTCTTAAACGCGCTCTACCACCTAAAACGATGGTTTGGAAAGCATCTTCTTTAGAAAGCAACTCGTTATCTTCCATTCCTAATTCTTCTTTACGGCGCAATTTTAAAATATCCACGTAATCAATGAGCACCACACCGTTATTAACCACGATACCTGCGAGTGATATGATGCCCATCATGGTCATCATAATAACAAAAGGCCAGCCGGTTACCATAAGTCCAAGGAACACACCTATAAAACTTAAGAAAATTGCAATCATAATAATTGCTGGTTTTGAGATTGAACTAAATTGGAATATAAGGATAATGAAAATTAGGAACAGTCCACTTACAAGTGCACCCATTAAGAAGGTCATTTGCTTGTTTTGCTCTTCAATCTGTCCTGTGTAGTCAATCTTTATTTCTTTAGGCAAGTCTTGTGTAAGTGCTTCCATTTCTAGCTGCACTTGCGCTACGACTGCACCAGCATCACCATAACCTGGCTCGAGTGCAGAGTAAACGGTTACGACGCGCTTAGAATCTTTATGCTTGATGGCACTAAATCCAGAGGTGTTTTTTCTGGAAGTGACTGCACCTACTGGAACTTCTTTGATTTGGCCAGTAGCCATATCTCTAAAGGTAATGCGCTGGTCAAACAAGGCGTTACGGTTGTAGCGGTCTTCTTCGTTAAAACGTACATAGATGTCGTAATCTTCACCATCTTTTTTGTAAACGCCTGCTTTCTCACCAAACAGCGACCTACGCAGTTGCATTCCCACTTGGCCTGCACTTACACCTAGTTCTCCGGCTTTTTCTCTATCCACTTCTACCTGAAGTGCCGGTTTACTTTTGTTAACGTCTACTTTAAGTTCATCTATTCCTGGAATGTTTTTCTCGTTCAGGAATTTTACCATGCGCTCTGCGGTAACGATAAGCTCTTCGTAGTCCTTACCTTCAAGTTCTATATTTACTGGGTAACCTGCAGGTGGACCAGCAGCATCTTTCTCTACAGAAATGGCAAGACCTGGATAAACACCTTTGAGCTTTTCTTGAATTTGTTTACGCAGTTCTTCACTGCTCATGCCATTACGGTACTTATACTCGCGCATCGAAACGGTAATTTTACCCTTGTTAGGCATTTCGGCACTACTACCACCGTCGGTTTGTGGGTTTCCTGCACCTTCACCTACTTGGGCAACGGTACTTTCAACGAGGTAATTCTTATTATCTGGCGTGATGTACTTTGGTTGTTTAATAACCTCAAGCACGCGTCTTTCTATGTCTAGGGTAATCTCATTTGTTTTTTTAATAGAAGTTCCCTGCGGATATTCTATGTAGACCAAAATTTGGTTAGGCTGATTCTCTGGAAAGAACTGAATCTCAGTACGGCCAGAGGCTACGGACCACCCAAAATAAGCAGAAAGAACGCCCAAGAACATCACGACCATACCTATCATGAACACATACGGCTTGCGACCGCCCAATGCAAATTTTAAGAATCGTTCATAGGCATTATCCAACCATACCAGCGTATTTTGCTGGAATTTGAGAGCAAGTTTTTTGAGGAAATACTTGTAAATCCAAAGCATCGCCACAGTAAATATCATGACCGAGCCAAGACCGCTCACAGCACCACCTACTAATAAAATAAATACACCTAAAAGTCCCATAATTAAAGAGGTCTTAATGAGTGTTTTATTGCTCAATATACGCTCGTCTGTTTCCATGAACTGAGATACCAGCATGGAGTTCATAAACAAGGCCACAAAAAGCGAACTACCCAGCACGACAGAAAGCGTGATAGGGAAATAAATCATGAACTGTCCCATAATACCTGGCCATAGACCTAGCGGCACAAAGGCAGCAACAGTGGTAAGTGTCGAAATAATGATAGGTAACGCAATCTCGCCAATTCCCTGTTTAGCCGCTTGAATTCTGGACATCTTTTCCTCATCCATTAAACGGTATACGTTTTCTACAACCACAATACCATTATCAACCAGCATTCCTAGACCCATAATCATGGCAAAGAGAATCATGGTGTTTAATGTATATCCAAGTAAATTCAATATCACAAAAGACATAAACATGGACATAGGAATTGCAAATCCTACAAACAATGCATTTCTAAACCCTAAGAAGAACATGAGAACACCTACAACCAGTAAAATACCAAAGATGATATTGTTTACCAGCTCGTCTACTTGATTTAGTGTCTTGCTCGATGAATCGTTTGAAATGGTTATGGTAACATCTTGTGGTATGATGTTCTTTTCTTGAGATTCTGCAACGATGATTTTGATGGCATCTGCAGCCTCAATCATGTTTTTACCGGCACGTTTTTTTACGTCTAACATGACCACTTGCTCTTTGGACTCACGAGCATAGGTTGTTTTCTCTGTATCCTTGAAAAATACTTCGGCGATGTCCTTGAGGTAGATGGCGCCTTTTTCATTTTTAATGACAAAATCCTTGAGCGCGGCGGGTTTTTCAATCTCGCCAGTGATGCGTATCGTACGACGTTGTCCGCTAGATTCTAGGTTACCCGCACTTATCGTTGTATTTCCGCCGCGTATGGCGTTGATAACATCGTCAAAGCTAACACGTGCAGCCATCATTTTGTAGATGTCCACGGCTACTTCAACCTCTTGGTCTTGGGCACCGCGTATATCTGCCGCTTTGATTTGTGTTAAATCCTCAATTTCATCCTGTAGATACTCTGCAAACTCCTTTAATTTCTGAACAGGATAATCACCTTTAAGGTTGATATTCATGATAGGAACTTCCTCACTTAGGTTCAAATCAAAAACGGTAGGAGTAACGGGCTGGTTGTTGAATGTAGGCCAGTCTTCGTTTGCACTTTCTTGGTCTACTTGGTCTTTTACCTTTTGCTTTGCTTCTTCTACGGTAATGCTCTCGTCAAATTCTATCGTGATGATAGAATAATCTTCTTGAGAAGAAGACGATGTCTTTACCACATTAGACAGGTTTTGCAATTTGTCTTCTAGCGGGTCTGTGATTAGACGTTCCACGTCTTCTCCGGTACTACCGGGATAAATGCTAGAAATATAGATTTTTGTTTCTTTAATTTCTGGAAAGTCCTCACGCGGCATCGCAAAGTATGCTGACAGTCCAAAAATGAGAAATAGCGCTATCATCACATAGATGATGGTAGGATTATTTATCGCCCAAGACGATATAAAAAATTCCTTGGTGCTCTTTTTTGCCATGTCTTACTTTTTAATGTCTATGGATTGGTCTTCTCTTACGGAGCGTGCACCAGCATTGATAACCTGAACACCAGCTTTAAGGCCAGTTAAAATTTCAACAGAGTCGCCTTGCGCCACACCCGTTGTAACGATTTGTTTTTTTGCTACAAATCCTTTTCCGTCCACAGCTGGTGTTGCAACCATTACATATTGCTGTCCTTCCTGATTTTCAGATATAACGCTGAGTGGTATAAGAATAGCGTTCGGGTTTGTGTAGTCATTAATGCGCAATTTTGCGGTCAGGTTAGGCTTTACGTTTCCTTCTTTATTAGGTACGGGAACTTCAATGCTAAACGACCTATTAGCTGCGTTAATCGTACTGCTTGCGACGCGTACTTTACTAGTTAAGGTTTCATTGAGGACAGGTAAGTCCACCTGCACATCTGTACCTTGTTTAATGCTCGTTATGTAGTTTTCTGGAACTTCCACATTAATGTACATATCACCTAGGTTAACCACTCTAAACAACTGTGTTGCTCCAGGGCTTACCACACTACCTTGTTCTGTAATTACGGCATCTATAATTCCAGAAAACGGTGCATTTACAGTAGATTTTCCAAGTTGTTTTCTCATGGAGTTAATGGCTTTTTGCTGTGCTTCATAGCCAGCCTTAGCCTGCAAGTATTGAATTTCAGAACCTATTTTTTGATTCCACAAATTCTTTTGACGTTCAAATGTTGTTTTGGCAAGTTGTGCCTGTACTTCCATTTGCTGTATTTGTAAAGAAAGGCCGCCATCGTCTATACTTGCAAGACGCTGTCCTTTAGAAACGCGTTGTCCTTCTTTTACATAAACGTTTGTAAGGACACCCGCCATTTCTGGATACACTACTACGTTTTGCTTGGTCTCCACACTACCTTGCAATTCTAGATAGTGGTTAAAAAGCGTGTCCTTAATCGTAAGGGTAGAGACAAGTGCATTGTTTTTGTCACCAGATTTCTCGTTGATGTACAGTTCGAGTGCAGCAATTTGCTCGTCTAGTGCTGTTTTTTGCTTTAGGAGCTCACCGCGCTTTGCTTTAATTTCTTTAAGGTCGCCGCCGTCTATGATATCTTCGGTACTGCGTTCTCCACCGCAAGAAACGATGAGAACTGCGGTAAGTAAAAGGAGTATTTTTTTCATGATAATTATGCTATTTAGTGTGGTTAGTTTTGTGTATTGGTAAATTGTGGTGTGTTCAAAATTGTTTCCAGTGTTGCCTTTTCAGTGATAAGACTGTACAGACTTTGCAGGTACTGCGATTGCGTACTGTACAATTGTGTTTGTGCCTGTCGCAGGTCAAAACTTGTAGAAAGTCCTTCCTTAAACTTGATGTTGTTCTTATTTTCTATACGCTCTGCAAGTCTCAAATTTTCCTTACTCGTCATATAGTTATCTACAGCATTCTTATAGTTTGCTTGCGCCATTTCATAGTTGAGGCGTATTTCTTCTTGGGTTCTCGTAAAATCTACGTTTGCTTGGTCCCATGCAAGTTTTGCTTTGGCGACACTTGCTTTACGGCCAAAGGAGCTAAAAATAGGTACGTTCAAGCTCAAACCTGTAATGGATTGTGCAAACCAGCGGTTGTTATTATTGAAAAACGTAAAGTCATCGCCAAACGATTGTGTTCCCAAATTCACAAATCCAGATAGGGTAGGCAGGTACTTAGCACGTTCCAGTTTATACTCTAACCTGCGTTGCTCTGTAAAGTTAAAGGCAATCTGGTAGTCGGCATTTTTATCTAGGTCTAGCGATTCATTTACTATGGCTGGCGTCATGTTCAATAAAGCGATGCTATCCAGATTCTCTGTTAATGTCAAACTATCCTTTAAATCTATTCCCAGCGCTAGTTTTAACATATCCATGGCGATAGATTCCTGTCGCTGTGCATTATTAAGTTGATTTTCTAACTGTGCAAGGGTAATTCTTAACTGCTCTACGTTTTCCTCTTCGGTTAGGCCGTTCTCATAAATTTTGACAGTTTCGTTGAGGTTTGTTTTTAGTACATCGCGGTTGCTAGTGATAATGGCGATATTTTCCTGTGTCAACAAAACCGCGCCGTAAGCATTTATAATACCTTTGCGCACTTCTAACTTAGTTTTGTTCTCGGCATTTTTAGAAAAGTCTATAAAGGTTTTAGAAGCCTCTAAAGCTACTATATAGGACCCGTCAAAAATGAGTTGGCTAAGTGTCGCGCTTAAATTAGCACTCTGTTTCGGTGAAAATGTTACCGGCACAAATGTCCCAGGTTCGCCGCCTGCAATTTCTCCAGGTAAAGGAGTTACTGGTTGTATAATCTGGTACTGATAGTCTACCGTACCGTTGATTTGCGGTAAACCAGTTGCGGTGGTAATCCACTTTTGCTTTAGGGCTTTGGCGATTTCGGTTTTTGCGTTAATGGTTTGGTAATTGTTTTCTAAACCATGCACAATAGCTTCTTCTAGCGAGAAACTATACGTTTTGGGCTCTGTTTGTTGTGAGTACGCTTTCGCGAAAGCGAACACCATAACAGCCATGAGTATTCTTACATTCTTATTCATCTAATCGTGGTTGGAGTTAATTAATTTATTTAAAATGGTACGGCCAGCTGGCGTAACGATACCGCGCAGGTGATATTCTAAATACTGGTCGTAAAGTGCATGTACGGGAAACAGGGCTGTGGGAAATAGGTTCAAATCTTTGATGCCTTGAATGCCTACAAAGTAAATGCGAGATACAAAGTCGATGTTTAACGTATCGCGATATAGCCCCATAGCTACGCCTTGGGTTATGTTTTTGGTAATGCAGTTTTGCATAAAGCCAAACATCATTTTATTGATTTTGCCGTAACTCGCGGGATAATATTTTTGTAATTGAAAGATGGGAGAGGTCTTGTCACCTTTTAAGCTCTCCATCACCCATTTTTTAATATCGTACAACTCTTCTATGGGGTTGAACGATGTGTCGATTATATGGTCTATACCATTACATACCATGCGATATACTCCCAAAAATGAGTCTTCTACAAGTGCTTCTTTGGTGCTGTAATGGCTGTAAAGTGTTTTTTTGCTCATGCCCAATGCGCTTGCAATCTCGTCCATGGTCACGCTTTTGAACCCATGGTTTAAAAACATTTCGGTCGATTCTTTTAAAATATGTTGCTTAATATCAGTCATGTAGCATTTTATGCGGTGCAAATTTAAGAAAGGAAACTTTAGAAACAACAAACGTTTCCTAAGTTTTTACAATTATTTAACATAAGGTGTATATTTCCTACAACAGTCACGTTTTCTGTGATTATTTTTACAACATGGAAAATCTCAATGAACTAAGAGCGGTATTTTTAGAACATCTTAAAGCGCGTGTTGTAGAAAAGGAACCAGCTGGACTGTACAATCCAGTACATTATATTCTTGATTTAGGAGGTAAGCGCTTGCGACCGTTATTGACACTGCTTGCTGGACAAATCTATGGAGCACCAGTTTCTAAAACCTTGGACGCAGCACTAGCAGTAGAGGTTTTTCACAATTTCACCTTGTTACACGACGATATTATGGATGCCGCACATCTACGACGAGGTAAAGAAACAGTTCACGTAAAATGGAATGAGAATACCGGTATTTTAAGTGGTGACGCTATGCTCATTATGAGCTATAAATTACTGGAATCTTATGACGTTGCTACTTTTAAACCGCTCATGAGTTTATTTTCCCGCACTGCGCTTCAAGTTTGTGAAGGCCAGCAGTATGATGTTGATTTTGAAACTAGAAGCGATGTTACCGTAGACGAATACCTGCACATGATTTCTTATAAGACTAGTGTGCTCGTAGGTTGCGCATTACAAATGGGCGCAATAATCGCAGGCGCGTCGCAAGAAGAACAGGAGCGTATTTATAATTACGGACTGAATTTAGGACTCGCATTCCAGCTTATGGATGATTATCTTGACGCTTATGGTGACCCAGCAACCTTTGGTAAGGAAGTAGGTGGCGATATACGTGAGAATAAAAAAACCTATCTATACCTTAAGAGTATAGAAAACGAGAGCTACAACGACGCGCTTTTAAATTGGTTTGCTATGGACTATACCACTATGGATGAAGCGCAGATAACAGAAAAGAAAAACGCTGTCAAGGAACTTTTTAAAGAAAGTGGTGGCGCTGCAAAAACGCTGGATGCGATAGATTATTACACCCAACTTGCACTTAATAACATTAAGGAGCTTGCCATTGATGAAACTGCAAAACAGCAACTCAAAGACTTTTCCCTCAAACTCATGAACCGCGCAAGTTAATGAGCGATATGCTACCTCAAATACAAGAAAAATTAGCCGAAAAGCAACAGTTTTTTGTCGTATACAAAAACCAAGTAAATAAAGATTTAGAGCGCTCTGGATTTGCGGCAATTGAAGCACCCGACCCAGATAGTTTTTTAAAAGAACTCATCGACTTTTTAAACGAGGCTATAAACGATAGCAACCCTAAATTACAACAACTCTATTACCTGGCAGATGTGCAAGACCGTCACTTAGAGCACGGTATTATCCTTGGTTTTATTTACAGGGAATGGGTAAAAGTGCAGTTTAGGTTGCGGCAGTGATGGTGGAAAACTGGTGCTTTAGGTATTCGTTAGGTCCATTACTTCAACCCAATTCCCACAATGTTTATCATGCTGAGATAGGAAGAAAAACATTTAGCGATTTCACAACCGGACAATAACAAACCCACAACTCTTTCCCCAGCCATAAAGGCTCAGGTTTTTATAAAATAGAAAAGGAGCGTGCGCAAATAAAAATGTCCTTATTTCCGCATTTGCCGAAGGCATGATTGGAGAAAGCATACGGTACTAAGGTTTATATTGTCTATAAAAAAGGTCCTGAGTCTTTAATCAGCAAGGTTATTGCACAGCAATAAACCAGCAAATCGCTAGTCTTCATAGTCTGTCGTCAGCAAGTCGGTTGTCGTTTTATCTTAAAAAAGCACCCTAACAAAGGGCTGTATGCCATTGTTAAAAACGCTGCGACCTTCATTAAACAGAACATCGTACCGTGCGCCTATCACAAAACCTTGTTGTCTATAACCAGCACCTATAAATAAAGCAGGCACCCAGTAATTATCATCTCTAAAAATGGGGTCTTCAAAATTTCTATTCACGTTTAGGTATTCTAAATCCATACTCAACTGAATTTCTTCTATAGGATTTGCAATTGCTATAAGGCTACCACCTAAAAGAGTAGAAGAGAAGTCTGGACTAAAGCCGTCGTTAAAATTTTGCTTGATATAGCTAAAATTTAAACCAGCACCTAGACCTACTTGCGGTGAGACTTGATAAATAGCTTGTGGCGCCACAACGATATTTGTAAAACGGTTCCCAAAGTTCAACCCTAGATTACCGCCATATCGTACATTATCCCAAAAGGAATCCTGCTGTTGAGATGTCTGTCCATAGGATTCGTAAAAAGGCGCAATCATAATTATGAATATGATAAAAAGTATCCAAGAGTTGTTTTTCATAGCGTGGGCATTTAACAATTTATGATGTTATAAATATACTAAATCTGATGCTGTCAGCGCGGTTTTCGTTATTTTTGCGTTAAATTTGATGAAGGAGCATTCCTTAGACTTATGGATAAATTTTCTTTTCTAAACGCAGCACATACTGCTTATTTCGCCCAACTTTACGATGAATATTTAGTAAACCCAGATAAGGTGGAACCATCATGGCGAGCCTTTTTCCAAGGGTTTGATTTTGGAATGGAAAGTGCCAGCGATGGCGTTGTTCACTATGTAGACGCTGGTGAAAACAAATCGGTTACGGTACCAGATACCATTCAAAAAGAATTTAAAGTCGTACAACTTATAGACGCATACCGCACGCGTGGCCATTTGTTTACTAAAACAAATCCTGTACGCGAGCGCCGTCAGTACACGCCTACATTAGATTTAGTGAATTTTGGGCTTAGTGATGCAGACCTAAACACTGTTTTTGACTCTGGTGAGCTTGTAGGGATTGGTAAAGCTACTCTAAAAGATATTATCGCTCACCTTAAAGCAGTTTACTGTGAAAGTATAGGTGTGGAATATATGTATATACGCAACCCTGAAGAGCGCAAGTGGATTCAAAATTGGTTGCATAAAAACAACAATCACGCGAGTTTCTCTGGAGATGAGAAAAAGCAGATTCTTAAAAAATTAAATGAGGCCGTTTCTTTTGAATCGTTTTTACATACCAAATATGTTGGTCAGAAACGCTTCTCCCTAGAAGGTAACGAGTCGCTCATTCCAGCACTAGATTCTCTTATAGAACGAGCTGCAGATAAAG
>JANQTO010000444.1 GCA_030731685.1 Nonlabens sp. | reverse complement strand
TACATGGATGATTTCGCTAGTGCGAAAGGCAAAACTTCATTACTTTTCCTACTACTGTTTTGCAGTAGGTATTATAGCCATAGCCGCAGGATTCATAAATAGTTAATACATCATGGACCCAAACCAAAAGTTGGAATCCAATCCGTACTCACCAGGCAACATATTACTCGTAGACAAACCACTGGGCTGGACATCGTTTCAGGTCGTGAATAAATTGCGCTGGGTCATTAAACAGCAGTATAAACTTAAGAACATTAAAGTAGGTCATGCTGGAACGCTGGACCCGTTAGCCACAGGTTTGCTCATTATATGTACTGGAAAAGAGACTAAAAACATAGATTCTTACCAAGCGCAACATAAAGAATATACAGGAACCATAACACTAGGCGGTACAACGCCCAGCTACGATTTAGAAACCGAGATTGATGCAACTTTTCCTACAGACCATCTTACCGAGAGTTTGTTGCAAGAAACAACTGCGCAATTCACAGGCGATATTCTACAAAAACCACCCATATACTCGGCTATAAAAAAAGACGGAAAACGCTTGTACGAACTTGCTCGCGCTGGACAAACTACCGAGATTAAGGAGCGTGCAGTCCATGTGAGTGAGTTTGAACTCACAAACATTCAACTACCAAATGTAGATTTTAGAATCGCCTGTAGTAAAGGCACTTATATACGTTCCATGGCTCATGATTATGGGGCTGCTTTAGAAAATGGTGCTCATTTAAGTGCACTAAGACGCACTAAAATAGGTGATTATCATGTAGATAATGCACTGAGTATGGACGCAATGATTGATAAAATACAACGCGGCGACTAGTATAATTTTACAGGTACCTCAACGCTATCTTTTATTTTTACAGGTAATTTTACCCAGCCTTTTCCTGCTTTAATAACGCCATCATATTTAACGCTTACCTTTTGACGCGCCATCATTTGGATTGCTGCTCTAAAAAGGCCTTCACCCTGCTCACCGTAGAAATCGGTAGCATCAATAGTAGCCTTGAGCGGCAGAATAAATTGCTCGTTTGGCTGCATAACTACGTCTATTTCTTGATGCACCACTGCAGTTTTCCTGCCGTCTACATAAACATCAAATGCGGCATCAGTGACATCCAGCGCAACGTTGTTAGGATTAAACAAAACGCAATCACCATTTAATTCTACAGATGTCGCAGTAACATTGCTCAGCCGTACATTGGTAATTTCTTTGAACTCAACGTCCTCATAGGTTTCTGTGCACCCGCAAAAAGTGAATACCACTAAACAAAGCGTTATAATTTGTTTCATTTGTATGTTTTGATTAAAAGCACGTTTTCTATAAGTTATTTCAGTTAACGGTCTCGGCTATGAGTAGTTGTATGTGATATTAATATTACTATTTAATTCGTTCAGCGATAAACTCCTCGGCAATTATAAAGTGTTGATTTAAAAAAAAGTCATTAGGACTTACATCTTCATTTCCAAAGATTAGAACTTTTGCTTTTGGTTTGTCAGCGTATCCTTTGTCTTCTCCAATAATTTCATTGTTTATACTAAAACTCATTTTATGTTTTTCACAAACTTCTCTTATAGATTTTTCTAAAGACTTTGGGATGCAAATTGTTCTTTTAGAATACTTTTTGTAATATTCTTCATTATTCCAAAAGTATTCATTTACTGTAATCCAATTTCCTGTTTCTTTTTCCAAAACACTACTAATTTCTCCAATAAATTCATTTACATTTTTTGGTTTTCCTTTTATTTCGCACTCAAGTTCATTTTCGTGATATTTTAATAACAAAGGATGATTTTTTAGAACTTTCAATTTCACAAAGGGTAGCATAAGTTGACTAAAGAAACCATTAAAATTTTCGGTCTTTACGCAAGTTAATTTCCATTCTTCATACTCAATTGGAATGTCATAACTGGTTTGGTTAATTGACAAAAACATTTCTAAAGTATTACTACAAGGATTATAATTGTACGATTCAAGCTTTAAATCAGAATCTTGATAGAATTCTGTTGTGTTAGTTCTTTCAATTAATTTTTGAATCATTAAAGTCTAATTTTAGTAGTGTTTTCGGTTTTTTTGTTAATTGCATACAACTAGCTTCTGATTAGTTCGCAAGATGATTATACATTTCGCTTTCGCGAAAGCGTATAGCTACTTCTTACCTTGAAGTTCCATCATTTGCTGTTCAAGAATAGCCAGCTTATCTTCAAATGCAGTAGAAAGTTCAGGAATACGCCGGAAAAACACATACCGAACGCGCC
>JANQTO010000443.1 GCA_030731685.1 Nonlabens sp. | reverse complement strand
GGTAAGCACCGTTCCCATCATAGACGTGCAGCAAGAAGAAATTGAAGGATTGGGAGAGCTCACCAAAATAACAGCGTTCTACAACGACCCAGTGGGATTCGGTAATTTTTATTTATTTAGCTACCGAGATGTAGATAATTTCCAGACAGACGTAGGTGATGATGAATTTTTTGACGGTAACCGTGCGCCTACTATCTTTTTCATAGACGATTTAGAACCCATGACACCATCTGTTATCACTGTGAAAGGTATTAACGAGACTACCTTTAAGTTCTATGAAAAGTTACTACAACAGGCTGGTGAAGGCGGTCCCGGCGGCGGTCCTTTTGGAACACCACCTGCAACCGTGCGCGGTAATGTTATCAATACCACAGATGATTCGAGATTCCCTTTTGGCTATTTCAGAATTTCCCAAGTTTTTGAGGTGGACTATATAAGTCAGTAATCGCGGAAGGTTACAGCTTGCATACGAATAGCGGCTGTTGCAAACGCGAAATTTACATTCTATAAACCCGTTGTCTTGAACTTGGTAAGGCGTTTAATTCCTGACTAGCTTATATGCTTTACAGCATCACTTAAGGGTAAACGGACTTTAGGCATCGTGGCAAACATATCGTCAGCAGCGCGGTAACCTACAGGTAGTAAAAGGCATGATTGCATTCCTAGTGCTTCCAGCCCTAGCATTTCATCAACCTGCGCAGGAATAAAACCTTCCATAGGACAACTGTCTATGGCTTTCTCTGCACATGCGCTCATAACCATACCCAGTGCGATGTATGCTTGGTTCACTGCCCAAGCTTTGTTCTGTTCAGCAGTCATTTTTTCAAAACTTGATAATAATTGCTTTTTGAAAGGTGCTAGCGTTTCTGCCGGTGTACCGCGCAGTTCCATAGTACGTGTAAAGTAATCTTCAATATAGGCGGCATCAACGGTAACGGTTGTAAAAACCAGTAAGTGACTACAATCACGCACTTGTGCCTGCCCATAGCATTTCTCTACCAGCTTATTTTTAAGTTCCTGATTTGTAACGACCATTAAACGTGCAGGTTGCAGACCGTATGAGGTAGGTACGAGATTAAAAACTTCTTCCAATTCTTTGATGGTAGAGTCGGCTACTTTTTTAGATGCGTCAAATTTTTTTGTTGCATATCTCCATTTACCAGATTCAATACTATTCATAATTCGGTTGCGTTATCTTTGTGCTTGTATGATGGTAGGGAGCTTACGTTGCTCACCTTTTGATGAAGGTGTAGTCTTTACCTTCCCTTTTTACTTTCAAGCCGCAAAGGTAATTCCTTGAGAAAGGTTTCTCTTAACTTTATTTAGATAATGACAACAGTACAAGAACGCATAGACGCATCAGAAACACGCATTTTTAAAGCAGTATTTCCTAATACGACAAATCATTACGATACGCTCTTTGGAGGAACTGCACTGCATCTTATGGACGAAGTTTCTTTTATATGTGCCACGCGTTTTTCGCGTAAGAAAGTGGTAACCATAAGTACTGACAAAATAGATTTCAATAAGTCCATACCACAAGGCACCATCATTGAGCTGATTGCCAAAGTCACTAAAGTAGGAACCACAAGTTGTGTGGTAAGCACCTCTATTTTTATGGAAGAAATGTATAACTACTCAAGGGAAGAAGTGGTCACAGGAAAGTTTACCTTTGTAGCTATAGACGACGACAAAAAACCCACCGCGATTCTGTGAACACCCGTAGATTCCTCAACTTTATAGCCTCTTTTATTCTAGCAGTCGTTCTAGGGGTTTTGCTCCTGCAATATCATATTACCAAATCGTCTCGTCCTTATATAAAAACCAATATGAATGAGCTAGACCACGCTTATGTAGGCATCGTTCTGGGTGCTAGCGTACGACCGGACAAAAGCCTCTCTCCTATTTTACAGGACCGTGTAGATGCTGCATTTCTAGCTTATGAAAACGGAATCATCGAACGGTTTTTATTAAGCGGTGACCATGGGACCACCAGTTACGACGAGGTAAATGCCATGAAGAATTACCTGAACGATAAAGGCGTACCAAACGATGTGATTTTCCTGGACCATGCAGGCTTTGATACTTACGATACCATGTACCGCGCTCGCGATGTATTTAAAGTAAAAGATGCCATCGTAGACCGCTTTCGGAAAAAGCTAGATGATCCAGGTCTAACGCGAAGTGCTATAGGGGGAGGCTCACCGCACATGCTGAGCGCAAAATGCTGTCGCGCCTCAGATCGCTATCTTTTGGGACAGCCTGTCC
>JANQTO010000442.1 GCA_030731685.1 Nonlabens sp. | reverse complement strand
CGCATGACCTACCGCGAGGCGATGGAAACTTATGGTAATGACAAACCAGACATTCGTTTTGAGATGAAATTTGGTGATCTTTCCGCTTTCGCGAAAGCGAGAGATTTCAAAATCTTTCAAGAAGCAGAACTGGTCGTGGGAATAGCCGTGCCAGGAGCAAGCGAGCTCACTCGTAAAGAAATAGACGGACTTATAGATTGGGTGCGCCGTCCACAAATAGGCGCTAGCGGTATGGTTTACGTAAAATGCAATGTAGACGGTACGTTTAAGTCTAGTGTAGATAAATTTTATGACCAAGCAGACCTCGCAAACTGGGCGCAAGCAACAGGTGCAAAGGCTGGCGACATGATTTTTGTACTATCTGGTCCGGCAGACAAAACTCGCGGTCAACTTAGTGCACTGCGCATGGAAATGGCCACCAGACTAGGATTGCGCAATCCTGAAGTTTTTGCACCGTTATGGGTGATAGATTTCCCGCTACTAGAATGGGACGAGGACACGCAGCGTTACCACGCCATGCACCACCCGTTTACCTCGCCTAAGCCAGAGGACATAGACAAATTAACCACAGACCCAGGAAACGTGCGTGCAAATGCATATGACCTTGTTCTTAATGGTAACGAAATTGGCGGCGGCTCGGTACGTATTTTTGATAAGGAACTACAGGCATTAATGTTCGACCACTTGGGCTTCACGCCTGACGAGGCTCGTAAACAATTTGGTTTCCTTATGGACGCGTTTGAATATGGTGCGCCACCGCATGCTGGACTGGCGTTTGGTTTTGACAGACTTGTAGCCATCTTGGGTGGTCAGGAAACCATACGCGACTTTATTGCATTTCCTAAAAACAACAGCGGCCGCGATGTAATGATAGACTCACCAGCAACGATAGACGACGCACAGCTAGCAGAGTTAAACCTTAAAGTGACCGTATAATGAGTTTTTTGCGCATACTTGGCATTTTATGCATACTCACATTACTTGTGATATTTGCAGGCTTTTATGCGCTTTACAACTTGCCAGAGCATGATGCGCTTGCGCAAAAAATGATAGGTCTAGGTAACCTCTTTCTCTTTTTTGTGATAATGCCTGTATTTATAATCGCTAGGTACAGTAAGAAGGACTTGTCCAGCTTTACATTCAATAACAGAAAAGACGATGATGAGGATTGGGGTGATGAAGAGAAGAAGTAATTATGTAAAAGATACTTGTGTGCTATCCACATTTAATTAGGGCATTATAATGGGGCCCAATAATTTGAGCCAAAACCAAAAACCTAGCAAACTTCCAACGAGTCCAGAGCATAGAAATGTCAACCGGTATTGCAACGGAATAATTTTAAAGAGTGTGTAAAGAATAATTATACTCGCAATAATTCCTAAAATAAATGCAAGGCTCAAAGGTTGCAACTCCAGATATTTTGCAATTACCACTTCATCTGCCGACGGGCTTATATTTCCAGTAAGAGACCACCTAATAGTAAGGGCAATTAAGATGTAGAGTTCGCGGGCCCAGAAAAATGTTAGAAAAACGAGCAGCCAGTTTTTTATCCCAAATCTTTTTTTAGCACTAAATAACAATGCAACAAAACCAATAGTACCAAACAAAACGGTTTGTAAAGGACCTGCCAAGGTTGCATAAAATCTTTGCTTAGTAAGGCGATTTTTGAATTTTTGAAATGTTTCTTTATGTTCGGAGGCAATAGTGTTATCACTTTCACGATGCTTTACAAACCATTTTTGAAAACGGTTATATTCTTTCCATTCTCCATAACGAACAGAGCCATAATGAAGGCTGGGATTCTTATAATATTTTTTTGCGATGAGATAATGTCCTGCTTCGTGACTTAAAGTACCTACGACGGTAAAAAGGATAAAGCCCAGCACTAGTAAAATTGAGTACCTCCAGAAGAATTGAGCTGTAATGAAGATTTTGAACATATCAATTCAAATCCCGTTTCCTAGCAAAAAAGTCATTCAAAATAGCGCCGCATTCTTGTTCGAGCACGCCACTTGTTACACTTGTTTTGGGGTGTAGTGTGGTTCCCATAATTCTGTAACCGCGATGTAAGTCGCTTGCGCCATAGACAATTCGTGAGATTTGAGACCAATAAAGCGCACCAGCACACATTTGGCAAGGTTCCAAGGTTACGTAGAGCGTGCAATCCTTTAAATATTTGCCACCTAAAAAACTTGCTCCAGCGGTTATCGCTTGCATTTCGGCATGAGCGGTTACATCAGTTAAGGTTTCGGTGAGGTTGTGGCCTTTGGC
>JANQTO010000441.1 GCA_030731685.1 Nonlabens sp. | reverse complement strand
CGTAAAGGTGAAGGTCGCCCTACTAAAAAGGACCGCAGAGAACTGGGTGATGTACTGGGCTCTTCAAACGACGAGGAAGAATGATTCTAGATGAAACCTACTGGCAAGAGCGTTATGAAAACGACACCGCTGCATGGGACTTAGGCCATGCATCACGACCATTAAAAACCTTTATAGATAACTTAGAAGATAAAGGAATTGCGATTTTGCTGCCAGGCGCTGGCTACGGTCACGAGGCGCTATATTTATACAGCCAAGGCTTTACAAACGTGACCGTAGTAGATGTGGCCAGCGCTTCTCTAAAACACCTCGCTAGTAAATTGCCTACAGACCACGGCTACAGCTTACTACATCAAGATTTTTTTGCACACACTGGCTTGTACGACCTTATTTTAGAACAAACGTTCTACTGCGCTTTGGAATTACGCTTTCGCGAAAGCTACTTTAAACACATGCATCGCCTATTAAACAAACATGGTATGCTCGCAGGCCTCCTGTTTCATTTTGAACAGAAAAAGCCAGGACCACCTTTTACATGTACGCCAGAAGAATATAAACGCATGGCGCAGCGTTATTTTACAATCCGTTTACTGGAACCATGTACTATTTCTGAACCTAGTAGAGCTGGCAAAGAGTTATTTTTACAACTTCAAAAACAAGCAGATGGAGACTAAAATTTTAGACCACAATCAAGTCAAACACAAAATAAAGCGCATCGCTTATCAAATTGCAGAGGCTTACATGAATCATGACGAGATTATTCTTGCTGGTATTGCCAGTGGTGGTTATGTTTTTGCTAAGAAATTGAAAACCGAACTTTCTAAAATAGTAAACGCTCAAGTGGTACTTTGCAAAGTTTCCATAGACAAGACAAATCCACGCGCAGGAGTAACCACGACCCTAGAAGCTACTGATTATGAGAACAAAGGAGTTGTATTGTGCGACGATGTACTCAATTCAGGAACAACACTCATTTACGGTATCAAGCATTTTCTAGACGTTCCTCTTAAAAAGTTTAAAACCGCTGTGCTAGTTAATAGAAACCATAAAAAATATCCAGTTAAAGCTGACTTTAAGGGAATCTCGCTTTCAACCACAATGGAGGAACACGTGATAGTGAACCTTGAAAAAAGTGACTATAGCGTATTCTTAAAATAAGGTTGCGATAATTTCTTGCGCAACTGTCTCAGGCGACTTGCCGTCTGTCTTCACAATATACCCAGCTTGAGAGTAAAAAGTAGCACGCTCAAAAAGATGCTTGCCCACAAATTCAGCCAGTTCTTCATGCGAGTTAATTCCATGCAGCAATGGTCTTTTATGTATTTCGGGATATAAACGATTCGTAAGTTCCGAAACACTTGCCTGCAAATAATATGATTGCACTAATGGATTTTTAGTAATGAGTTCCATATTATTATAGTAACAAGGTGTGCCTCCACCTAAGGATAAAATAGCTGTTTGTTTTTCTCGTAAAACAGTTTCTAGCGCTTCTCGCTCCTTTTTACGAAAGTAGATTGCACCATTTTCGTCGAAAATGGTCGCAACATTGCGCGATTCCGTTTTTTCTATGTATTCATCTAGGTCTATGAAGGTTTTACCTAACAATCGAGCAATACACTGACCTACAGCCGTTTTGCCCGACCCCATATAACCTAAAAGCACAATCATAAAGTCTAAAATTTTGAAGAGAAAATAAAAATCAAATTTATGTAAAAATAATTGCTGGTAAGTAAATTATAGGTTCTATATTTGCACCCGCATTTAAGCAATGCATGACTTGGTAGCTCAGCTGGTAGAGCATAACACTTTTAATGTTAGGGTCCTGGGTTCGAGCCCCAGCCAGGTCACAGTTTTTTTTACAGAAAAAGTCCTTATTTTTAAGGACTTTTTTATTACTCGGGTGCTGGAATTGGTAGACAGGCACGGTTGAGGGCCGTGTGTACTAGTTACGTGTGGGTTCAAGTCCCATTCCGAGTACATTAAAGCCTTGAAAATCATTTGATTTTCAAGGCTTTTACTTTTAATTCTTTATCGTTAACTTTAAAAGTATATTAAAAGGTGTTTTTAAAAAAGTCTATTTGGACAATATTTTTCTAAAAGACTTTATCTCTACTATTAAGAAGTTTGCATTTCTGCGACTATGAATATGTTTTAAGCTATTTAATTTGCGCTTTGTTTTTTGCGATACAGGCTCTGTTAATTTTAAGGCAATTTTAAGACCTATATCTTAAACAAGAAGCTTATTTGTTTAACTTTGTGTCATCATAACAT
>JANQTO010000440.1 GCA_030731685.1 Nonlabens sp. | reverse complement strand
ATGTTACGCGTTCCCTGCTTTTCTCTCCACGTAGAAACTTTGTAGTTTTCTTTGCTATTGAGTCCAGGTAAGCTAGCAATATAAGTTTTAGCATATTGCTCTACTTGAGCTTTATCTAAGTTTCCTACAAGGTAGAAGTGGAAATCACCTGCGTCTGCAAAACGTTCTTTGTAAAGTTCATAAGCACGGTCATAGTCTGCGGCGTCATATGCTTCTTCAGTTGGGAAACCTGTGTAACGAGGATTGTCCTTAAAGCGCATTTCATTTACCTCATTACTAAAGTAGGTATCTGGATTAGACATCATACGTCCTATAAATGATTTTTGTTTAGAAATAAAACTGTCATAAGCTTCTCTGTCCTTATTAAGTGACGTGAAATACACGTGTATCAGTTGGAACATAGTCTCTAAATCCTTTGGAGTAGCAGAGCCGTTAAAGCCTTCGGTCGTGTTACCTATACGTGGAGATACGCGAACTAGTTTTCCCGTCATGTACTTGTCCATGTCGGTTTGGTTCAAACCAGCAACTCCAGCTTCAAACAAGCCACCGTTTGCAAGTGATGTTTTTTTATAATCTTCGTCACTGTACAAACTTGAACCACCATAACTGTAAGCAGTCATAAGAACCTCGTCATTTTTAAAATCTGTAGGTTTAACAGTAACCGTAGCGCCATTGCTGAGAGTATAAGTAGTTGTTCCTAAAAGCTCACTGTTTGTTGTAGAAACTATGGTTCCAGCAGCAGGCAGGTTCTCTATGAGATTTTCACGTACCACGCTGTCTTCGTATGGATTGATGTCGCTTTTAGCAACGTCGTCTATCACTTTAAGAATTTCAGCTTCTGTAGGAACTTTGTCAGTTGTAGGTCCTGTAAAAATCACTACACGATTGTCGTCATGAATGTATTGGTTAATACGCTTATTAACCTCTTCTACCTTAATACCTGGTAATAATTCCATGGTAGTTTCATAGGTCCATTCTATGCTCGGTGTTTTATTGTCATTTAAAAAAGCTTGAACATATTGACCAACGATTCTGCCACTTTCTTGCTTATCACGGTCATTATATGCTGACTCAAAAAAAGAAGAATAAGCAACCTTTGCACGTTCTAGTTCTGCTTCACCAAAACCATAAAGTTTCACACGCTGATTTTCTTCAAGAACTACCTTAAGTCCATTAAGCTGACCGTCTGGTGCTGTTGCGGCAAACGAGCTGTATGCTTTTTTGTTCTTATCTACAGTTCCACCATAACTACTTTGTGCAAAAATAAATGGCGGATTAGGTTTTTGGGTAAGTTCATTCAAACGGTTATTAATCATGAATGAAAAAAGACCATCTACTAAATCATCTCGCACGTCACCTACAGTACGTTGAGGAGAGCTCGCTGTTTTGTCTTTATATTCAACGGTGATAGAAGCAAAAGTAGCTTCTGGGTCCTGCGCTACCGCAATAACTGTTTTGTCATGGTTGGGTAAATTAAATGTAGGACGCTTTCTAGGATTTTGTTTCGCAGGAATTTTACCAAAATGATCTTTGATTTTTTTCTCAAGTGTATCTACATCTAAATCACCTACAGCAACTACAGCCATAAGGTCTGGTCTGTACCAGTCGTTATAAAAGCGTCTCAAAACTTCAGGCTTAAAGTTTTGTAGGATATCATCTTTACCTATAGGTAGGCGTTTTGCATATTGCGAGTTGTAGAAGCGAGCAGGAATGGTAATTTTATTCATGCGGTCGTTTGCACCTTTACCGGTTCTTGATTCCTCTAGAACCACACCGCGCTCGTCATTAATGGCATCTGTCTCCAATAGAGCACCATGAGCCCAGTCTTCTAAAATGGTAAATCCTTTTTCAAGTTTTTCTGGGTCGTCACTAGGAATAGGTAATATATAGACCGTTTCATCGAAACTAGTGTACGCATTAAGGTCAGCACCAAATTTTACACCGATTCCTTGCAGGTAGTCAACAAGTTCGTTTTTATCGAAGTTTGTAGTACCGTTAAAGTTCATGTGCTCCATAAAGTGCGCAAGACCTTGCTGGTCGTCATCTTCAAGAACAGAACCTGCGTTGATTGCAAGTCTTAGTTCTACTTTATCTTCGGGCTTGCCGTTATTTTTAATGTAATAAGTGAGTCCGTTAGAAAGTTTGCCCATGCGCACCGTTGGGTCGTTTGGAATTTCTTTATTTAGGTCTACGCCGTTTGTGGCCATTGCCTCGACCATGGCGGTGTCTGTCGATGGTGGAGCTGTTTTGGCAATTTTAGGAGCACACGCAACTACAA
>JANQTO010000439.1 GCA_030731685.1 Nonlabens sp. | reverse complement strand
AAAAACAAGCAACTATAGGTATTAAAGGTGTGAGCTTGCGCACTTCTGTACTTAGCCACATTGCTAAAAACGATATTTTACAGTACACGCCGTATCATTCATTTTCAACTACAATACGATTTTTAAGAGAGGCAGCGCTGGACCCTCATGTGCAAACTATTAAAGTAACCATATACAGGCTAGCAGAGATTTCTCAAATAGCTGGTGCGCTTATTAATGCTTCTAAGAATGGTAAAGATGTGACTGTTTCTATAGAATTAAAAGCACGTTTTGATGAGCAGGCAAATATCAATTACGCTGAGGTGATGCAGGAAGAAGGCGTAAAACTGATTTTTGGAGTTCCAGGACTTAAAGTTCACTGTAAAGCGTGTATTATTACTCGACTGGAGCAAGGCAAGAAAGTACGTTATGGTTTTATTTCTACGGGTAATTTAAACGAGAATACCGCAGGAATTTATACAGATTATACCTTATTTACAGCAAATAAGAAACTTTTGAAAGAGCTTGATAAAGTTTTTGATTTCTTTGAGGTGAACTACAAGTTGTACACTTATAAGTATTTGATGGTATCACCACATAGTTTAAGGACTGGTGTGGAGCGACTGGTGCGTCGTGAAATCGCTTTCGCGAAAGCGGGAAAAAAAGCCTACATACGTTTGAAGCTAAACTCCCTATCAGACTTTAAAATGATAGACTTATTTTACGAGGCATCTAATGCAGGTGTAAAAATAGATTTAATCGTGCGCGGTATATGCTCGCTTATTCCAGGAGTTGCCGGTATGAGTGATAATATACAGGTAATAAGCATTGTCGATAGATACTTAGAGCACCCAAGAGTCTACAGGTTCCACAATAATGGTAACACAGAGCTTTATATTTCTAGTGCCGATCTCATGCAACGTAACCTAGATGCCCGTGTTGAAATAGCGTGTCCAATCTATGATGAAGCTATCAAAAAGGAAATTATGGACACTATGGACATTTGCTGGAACGATAATGTAAAAGCGCGTGAGATTTGTGAAAAGCAATTGAATAACTATAGAAAAAACGAGTTGCCACCTACAAGGTCACAATACGAAACATTTGATTACTACAAAAGATAGAAGAATGACTGATTTAATATTCAGCTGTTATAAATATGGAGCAATAGATATAGGTTCAAACGCAATACGTTTACTTATAGCTTCAGTTAAAGTATATGGTGATAATGAGCCAGTATTTAAAAAGATTAGCCTGATACGAGTTCCTATAAGACTTGGTGAAGATGTATTTATTAAGGGAGATATCTCAGAGGAAAATATAGCACGTATGATTGACACCATGCGTTCTTATGATTTGCTTATGAAAACGCACAAAGTACGCTCATACAAGGCCTATGCTACTAGTGCTATGCGTGAGGCAAATAACGGTAAAGAGGTGCGTGACCATATTCTTGCTCAAACCGGTATCAATATTGAAATTATAGATGGTTCTAACGAGGCCGCTATAATCGCTGCAACAGACCTTAAAAACATCATAGATTCAAATAAGGTTTACCTGTATGTAGACGTAGGTGGTGGTAGTACCGAGTTTACACTATTTGCAAATGGTGTAGAAATTGCATCAGAATCGTTCAAAATAGGAACGGTGAGATTACTTCACAGCATGGTAGACGCAGGTATGTGGGAACAAGTTGAAAAATGGATTAAAGAAAAAACCGCTGGTTATGCCATGGTAGAACTTATAGGTTCCGGTGGTAATATCAATAACATTTTTAAAAGTAGTGGGAAACAACTTACGAAGCCCTTAACCTATTTCTACTTATCCCGTTATTACAAAACATTACAGTCGTATAGTTTTGAAGAGCGTATGTATTACCTTAATTTAAATCAAGATAGGGCAGACGTTATTATACCAGCCTGTCTCATTTACTTGAATGCGATGAAATGGAGTAAGGCAAACCATATTTATGTTCCTAAAATAGGACTCACAGATGGTATTATAAAATCGATATTTAATGCTGATAGTCGATAAACCCTACTTTGTATAGTTTAAATGGCTTTTTAATTGTGTAATTCAGTTATTTTTGAATGGTTTAAATATTTAACATGAAAAAAATAGTACTTCTTATCGTCATGGTTGCGTTTACAATCACAGCAACTGCGCAAATAGAAAAGGAAACTAAATACGGCTTTAGAATAGGAGCTAACTACTCAACTCTTGAAGGTGACAATTTAGATAACTTAGAGAGTAGAATAGGTATGCACGCAAGCTTTTTTGCTGAAGTTCCACTAAGTTCCCGACTAAGTTTAGTTCCGGAATTAGGATTGTCTGCACTAGGTGTTAACGAACGTGAACTTAGATTGCCATCTGGGGACATTGTAGAAGCAAAGACAAATTGGCTTCAAGTTACGGTGCTTGCTAAAGTAAACCTCTCTGAAAAATTCTATTTGCAGTTAGGACCACAAGCTGGTGTTAATGTTACTGAAAAAGATGATAATGACCTCTACAATTATGATTTAAGCGCCGTAGGTGGTGTTGGTTATATGTTTAATGAAAATTTTGGTGTGGACGTGAGATATGGTTACGGTTTATCAAATATTTATGACAATGCGTTTGAAGTTAATAACGAGGCAAACAACCGCTATTTTCAACTAGGTCTCTCATATAGACTTTAGTAGTCCGAATATTTTGTATCAAAAAAGCGCCTCTGAGGCGCTTTTTTGATGCTATGATTTTCTCTTTGACCAGTAAATTGTCTAAAAATCTAAATCAAATAGTTCCTGCAATAGTGCGACTGCTGGGTTTTTCTCTACGAGTGTGACATATTTATCTTGGTCAGTGTAAACATATTTTTTCTGCACACTTTCATCTACAGATATTTCGATGTCTATGAGGTGGTTGTTTAACTTCTGTCTTATATAATTCAGGATTTGTCCTTTGTTAGCTTCTAAATCCTCTTTCATGGATTGATTTGGAAAGCGTAACATTATCATAGTGCCTTCCACCACAGGCGTGTCTAAACTCATGCAACTGGCGAGATTCATGG
Organism: Nonlabens sp.; assembly: GCA_030731685.1. Classification (GTDB taxonomy): domain Bacteria; phylum Bacteroidota; class Bacteroidia; order Flavobacteriales; family Flavobacteriaceae; genus Nonlabens. The sequence continues at coordinate 7,669 of JANQTO010000439.1, read as the reverse complement.
AACCCTTGCTTTCTAGCAAAGCTTTGTATTCGTTCCACAAGTCTATAACCTCGGGACCAGTAAACGAATCCTGCGGTAGCTCGTCTGCTTTTAAAGCAGGGCCTTTTTGTTGCGTGCTATGGTTATTTCTTGCTTCAATTCCTTGCAAGGAATACTTGCTTACACGCTTGTTTAGCTTGTTTTGTAATTCTCTTTTTTTGATTTCTAAAGCATCATTTACCTCAATTTCTTCTATGGGAGTTGTTTGAGCCTGATTTCTAGCTGGAATTATAGATTCAGGTTCAACGGTCTTCGGGATTTCAGGAACTACAGCTTCTGCAACTGCAGGTTTGGTAGCTTCCTTCGTTTCTAGCGGTTGCAAGGTATTGCGCGGGGCAATCTCGTCAAGGTCTATGTCAAATTCAAAGGCCAACTCAATTTCGGCGTCTTCTTCGTATGTTTCTTCATCCTCAGCTACCTGTATTGGTGGAACGTCTATTAATGTAGGTTGTGGAGCTTGTTGTGCTGCGATTTCTTCCTCTATTTCCTTGATTTCAGCGACAGCTTGTTCGTCGGTCTCAGGAAGTTTCTGGATATCAGTTTTAGCAGCTGGCAGTACCGTTGATGGCTCAGAAACATTAGATGCCGTAGTATTTTGTTCTAGAGCAACGGCATTTTCTGCGGTTACAGGAACGTGTACTTTATTCGCAGCTTTATTTTTAAATAGGGTAGATGCCTGAATATTATGATTAATGAAGTAAACCGCAGGTAAAATATGGTTTAGGTCATTTTTTTTTTCTCCATCGGCAGTGATGGAGGCAAGTTGCATAAGGCATATTTCTATGAGCAGGCGTGGGTTTCGACTAGTGCGATACTGGTTGTCCGTATCGTTTGCCATGGTGACTGCTCGTTGTAAAAAAGCCAACTCTGTGCGTTGCGATTGCTCGAGATACTTTTTCTTGTTGGTTTCGCCTACTTCTAGCAACGCAATGGTGCGCTGGTCTTTGCAGACCATGAGGTCTCTAAAGTGTGAGGCTAAACCATTGATGAAATGCTGACCCTCAAAACCTTTGGACATGATAACATCATAATCTACAAGCAATTGCGGTATGTTGTTGTCCAGTATAAGGTCTGTGATATTAAAATAGGTTTCCCTATCCAGCACGTTGAGGTTTTCGGTTACTGCTTGAACGGTTAGGTTATTGCCAGAAAAACTGACCACACGGTCAAAAATAGAAAGCGAGTCGCGCAAGGCGCCATCTGCTTTTTGGGCAATGATGTGTAGCGCTTCTTCCTCGGCATCGATACCTTCTCTAACCGCAATGCGTTTCAAGTGGTCGCGCATATCACTTACGGTGATGCGTTTGAAGTCAAAAATTTGACAGCGCGATAAAATAGTAGGTATAATCTTATGTTTCTCTGTAGTCGCAAGAATAAATATTGCGTGTGCTGGCGGCTCTTCCAGTGTTTTTAGAAAAGCGTTAAATGCTTGGTTAGAAAGCATGTGCACCTCATCTATAATATAGACTTTAAAGGAACCAACTTGTGGTGGGATGCGTACTTGGTCCACAATGGTACGTATGTTATCCACGCCATTGTTAGATGCAGCATCAAGTTCAAAGATGTTAAATGCGAAATCTTCGTCGGGATTAAAATCACCAGACTGCTGGTTTATTTTTTTTGCAAGTATACGTGCACAGGTAGTTTTTCCTACACCTCTAGGACCCGTAAAAAGCAATGCCTGCGCGAGGTGATTGCGTTCAATAGCGTTTTCTAAGGTCTTTGTAATAGCGCTTTGCCCCACGACATCTTCAAAGGTTTCTGGGCGATATTTTCTGGCAGATACTATAAATGGTTCCATCAGGTCAAAGATAGGAGAGTACCACTTTTTACTATCTATTTTGACAGTTATTATTATGAGTAATTATTAACAAACAGCGTTTAAAAATGGTAGTTTTGCAACAGCAGGTCGCCTTATCGCATGGTTGTTTACAGCCATGAGGAAAGTCCGGACACCATAGGACAGCATAACGGTTAACGGCCGTCATTATGTTGAGTGCAGGTGGCTCTTAGGAGTTCGCTTTCGCGAAAGCGTAATAGGACAAGTGCAACAGAAAGCAGGTACAGGTAATGCTGTAGTGAAACCAGGTAAACTCTATGCGGTGCAATGTCATGTATATCAGAGCTTGAGCGCGGTTCGTGCGATTCTGAAGGGTAGACAGATAGAGGTTATGGGCAACCATAATCCTAGATAAATGATAAGGTGCTGCGTTTGCGCGCAGTAACAGAATCCGGCTTATAGACCTGCTTTTTTATTCCTCTTCATCAGCCATCAGGAAAAACGTAAACACCGTTCCGCCATATCTACGGGCATTGTCAAAATGATTGTGCGCGCTTAGGTCTGTATGTTTAGAGTGTTCTATAATGAGCATGCCGCCGGGATTAAGTAGATTACGTTCAAAGACATAATTAGGAATCTGTAAAAATTCATCCTCTTCAAATGCATATGGTGGGTCTGCAAAAATAAGGTCGTAGGAACCGTTGTGTTTCTTCAGAAATTCAAAAACGTCAGACTTTGTGGTCGTAATTTCAAAATCTAGTGTAGTAGCCGTCTTTTTGATAAATGCTATACACGCATGGTGTATATCCACAGCATGGACGCTGGCTGCACCACGGCTCAACATCTCATAAGACATATTACCACTGCCGGCAAATAATTCTAGAACACTAGACCGAGGAATATTAATCTTAGAACGCAAAATATTGAACAGGGCTTCTTTTGCCATGTCTGTCGTAGGTCGTACGGGTAAATTTTTAGGTGCTTGTATGCGCCTTCCTTTATGACTGCCAGAAATTATGCGCATAGTAGTGTAGTTAAAAATGTGGAGCTATTCTCTAGATAACTGAGGTTGCGTATGTAGGTATATAATAGGTCGAACGTAGCTTGATTTTTTGCATCTTGAATTATGATAACGTCCATTACCTCTGGGTCAAAACCGTTATGAGATGTTGCAAACATGGTATAATATAGAACGTCTTCTGGAGCTTCTTGTGGATAAATGTTGTGCAGTACGAGTACTCCGTTTTTAAAAAGAGTAAGATAGAAATAGGACTCCTCAATTGTTAGGTATACAGTATACTGCTGTTCTTTTGCTTTATCAGTAAGTGAAGTAAGTAAACTAGTGGAGTAGTGGTTGTACTCAAACGCTCCATAGACATCGTGGAAGTAATTGTTGAGATTAGAATATGCAATATAGACGCAACGCGCTTCTAAATGCGCAATAGGTTCGTCTACACTTACCACATCGGTCTTTAAAAGTCTGGTGTTATATTTTAAATAGTCAGGTGCTGTTTCTTCATTGTAAAGCGCATCTGGAACAATGGCAAAAATATCGTGGTGGTAAACAAGTGAAAAACTGGCAAACTCTTGTTGCAGTATGTCTTCTCTAACGTATGAGTTTTGTATTTCATCTAATAGCTCGATAGGGTTGAGCGCATGCTTAAAAGTTTGCGCAAGCTTTTGAACTACTGCACCGTCACGGTCATAGATATAAAAACAAAGTCCATCCTGATGAATCAGGACGGACAGTTTATGAAGTGCTTGTATGTTAATTCTTTTCGGCTGTTGCATACTTTCTAGGCCAGTTTCCAGCGGTACTTATCTCGTCTAAGTCACCTACGGTTATCGCAGGACCATCTATCGCTTCTACAGCTTTAACTTTTAGTTCAGCTTTCACTAATTTCTTAGGCTGGTCTGCTAGAATATCACTTTTAGAAGCTGTTGCTTTAAATGTGCTTATTTCTGCATCGTCATCATAAAACGTACCTGTTTCCATTTTAATTTTACCAGTCGCACCTTCAAAATTATAGTTCAACAGGTCGCGTACGTTAATCTTCTTAAATAATGAGTCCTTAACAGATCTGAAACCTAAGGTATCAACAATGGTAACCTCTTTCATATAACCAGAAACGCCAAAACGACGGTTACGCTCCTCGTCAACAACCTGAACATCTCTTTTTTGGGTGAGGGCAAATTTTGCAGTTTCAACAAATTCGGCTAGTTTATTAATATCGTTTGTATAAACACCTGTCACTGTTTTGTGCGCTACTTGTGCATCTCTTAATAGTGCTAGTTGACCTACAACTTTTGAATAGCGCTCTTCCTTCACTTTTTCAAATTTTACCGGCTCATCTATGGACATCCACAATTTATAACAAAAGAAAGCGATACAGGCAAAGAGAACAACTTGGATAATTCTATTTACATTTTTAGAAAGTTTGTTTGCAAATAACGCTACAAGCACAATGGCAATAATACCTAGGACAATCGAAATGATTAATGATGTAAACATAAAAAGGTGTTTAAGTTTTAAGATTCAAAGCTAACAAATCTACAATAAAAAACGACCCATCCTAGTGCTCTATATAAAATTTGAGTTAAGTTTATACACCATTTCTCTACATAAAAACCATGACTCCACAAGAGTATTATAAGATTCTCAAGCTAGACTTTGCCTTCACACCTACAAATGAGCAAGATAGAGCGCTTGAAAAGCTGGCAGACTTTATTTTATCAAAGGAAAAGGACCAGCTTTTTTTACTGAAAGGTTATGCAGGAACCGGTAAAACGACCCTTATAGGTAGCTTAGTAAAAGGCTTATGGCGCACTAAAATGAGCTGCACGCTCCTCGCGCCTACAGGTAGAGCAGCAAAAGTGATAAGTAATTACAGCGATAAACCAGCGGCTACCATACATAGAGAAATTTATTATCCTAAAGGTAACGATGGCAACGTAGAGTTTAGCCTCAAGGTTAACAAACACCGCAATGCACTCTTTATAGTAGATGAAGCGTCCATGATACCAGACGTTAGTACTAACGATAAAATGTTCGGCGGTACAGGAGCATTGTTAGATGACCTTATAGAATACGTCTACTGTGGTTCAAATTGTAAACTACTTATTGTAGGAGACACAGCGCAGTTACCACCAGTGAAACTTGATGTTTCACCGGCACTAGACCCAGACGTGCTGGAACAGCGTTTTCTTAAACATGTAATTACCGTTGAACTAGACGAGGTAAAACGCCAAGAAGTAAACTCTGGTATACTTCTCAATGCCACACAAATACGCAATCAAATAGACGCGCAACAGTATAACTTCAAATTTGACGTCCACGATTTTGTTGATATAAACAGGCTTATAGATGGCTACGAGATTATGGATGCCATAAACTCGTCTTATGATTTGCATGGTCATGAGGATACGGCCATTATCGTACGTTCTAATAAAAGGGCAAACCTGTACAACCAGCAAATACGTTCAAGATTATTAATGAGAGATAGCGAGCTTGCTAGTGGTGACTATCTTATGGTAGTAAAAAACAATTATCACTGGTTAGAGCCTACCAGTGATGCGGGTTTTATTGCAAATGGTGACATTGTGGAAGTGCTTCAAATCTTTGATTTCAAAGAAATCTATGGTTTTAGGTTTGCAAACGTACAAGTGCGCATGGTTGATTACCCGAAAGCCAAACCTTTTGAAACAGTGATTATCTTAGATACCTTGACATCAGAGTCACCATCGCTTACTTATGAGCAGTCAAACAAGCTCTACCAAGAAGTTAGACTGGATTATATGAAACTGCCTAAATGGAAACAATATAAGGAAATTAAGGAAAACCCTTATTTTAACGCTTTACAAGTCAAGTTTTCCTATGCCATTACCTGTCATAAATCACAAGGTGGCCAGTGGGAAAATGTACTCGTTGAACAGCCCTATTTACCAGACGGACAGAGCAAAGATTACCTGCGATGGCTATACACTGCCGTTACACGTGCAAAGAGCAACCTTTATCTTATAGGATTTACTAATGACTACTTTATAGAATAATTATGGATTATGTTTCAATCGCCATAAGTGCATGTTTAGGAATTGGACTTAGTGCCAGTGCAGGTTTTAGGGTTTTTATTCCGTTATTACTGCTGTCTATTGCAGGTTATACAGGCTGGGTTCCGTTAAATAGCGATTGGGCCTGGGCAGGTAGTCTTACTGCCGTCATCGTGCTAGCAGTAGCTGCTGTGGTAGAGGTAGGAGCTTACTATATTCCCGTAGTAGATAATTTCTTAGATAGCATTATGGTACCGCTCGCTACGATTGCCGGTACAGCCGTTGTCGTGGCTGTCGTAGGAGATTTAGACCCAGTATACACATGGGCGCTTGCCATAATAGCCGGTGGTGGAACGGCCGCAACAGTAGCAACAACAACAAGTGCCGCGAGGTTAACAAGTACTGCCACAACGGGCGGCATAGGCAACCCTATAGTGAGTACCGCCGAAGCCGGTTTCAGTGGCATCCTAGCAGTGCTTGCGCTTGTATGGCCATTTCTCGCAATTATTGTTGTAATAATCTTACTACTTTTGGTGCGTAAATTATACAAAACAGTATTTAAAAAGGTGTGATTGCGGTTCACGCTTTCGCGAAAGCGAACTACATACAATCAATCCTATTAAAAAACAAACCATAAAATGAACTTAGAAATCATTGCTGTGATACCAGCGCGCTACGAAGCATCTAGATTTCCTGGGAAGTTGATGCAGGATTTATGCGGTAAACCTGTCATTATTAGAACCTACGAAGCAGCTGTGGAAACTGGACTTTTTAGTAAGGTTTATGTAGCAACAGATAGCAAGATAATTTTTGACGAGGTCATAGCCCATGGCGGTAAGGCCATCATGAGCGTTAAAGAACACGATTGTGGTAGCGACCGCATTGCCGAAGCTGTTCAGGATATAGCCGCAGATATTGTGATTAACGTGCAAGGAGATGAACCCTTTACTAATAAAGAAGATTTAGAGAAGCTCATTAACGTTTTTAAAAATGATACCGAGCACCAAATTGCGTTAGCCTCGCTCATGCACGAGATGCATACAGATACAGATATCCAGAACCCGAATCATGTAAAAGTTATTACGGATCTTAAAGGAAACGCGCTTTACTTTTCGCGGTCAGCTATTCCTTACGAGCGCGATGTGGTCAAACACGTGCCAGTTTATAAGCATATAGGCATCTATGCGTTTAGAAAACAGGCATTGTTAACGTTCTACAACACTCCGGCGACACCACTAGAGCTTACTGAAAAAATAGAATGTATACGCTATTTAGAGCATGGACATAAAATCAACATGGTCATCACTGAAAATGTAAGTATAGGCATAGACGTCCCTGCCGATTTAGAAAAAGCACGGAAAAAATGGTTACTTAAATACGTTTAGATACTGATTCCCACGGGCAACATCTCCTTGTACTCGTGGCGATGCTTGCGCACGAAGCCCGCAATTTTAGGATGTGTGGGAACTACTTTAAGATTCTTCTCGTCTTTAATGTTGGTGAAAATCGCTTTTAAAAAACCTTCTCTAAATTCAAGATTCTCTTCTAGGGACTCTGGTATGATAAGTTTAGTTAGAAATATTTTGCGTTCTTGTTGAGAATATTCAACTTTTGCAAATGCTCCTTCAAACTGACACTCGTATTGTCTTAGAAATGCATTATCTGTAATTTCAATAGTAAGCGTTTTTGATTCCATAGTGATTATTTAAACTCTTTGAACGTGCACATATTTATACCTTTTGTATAAAGGTTATAAAAAACTGTGGTTGGATTAGTTTAGAGTGAAGTGTCTTGAGTAACTTT
>JANQTO010000438.1:8541-10727 GCA_030731685.1 Nonlabens sp. | reverse complement strand
TTCGTTCCAACCAAAGAGTTTGACATTAACTAGCGGTGTCCAATTTTACGTACGAAAATCTGGAACAGGTGAAAAGCCTGTTCTCAATGCTCCTATCGAGGTAGATTACAGCGGCTTCTTTCCTGATGGTCGCTTATTTGACTCCAGTAATTATGATGTTTCCCTAAAATTTGATAATCACAAACCGAGTAGAAACCAGCTATCGTACAAACCATTAAGCTTAAACTATAACACGAGTATGCAGCTTATTCCAGGTTTTAAAGAAGCAATTTTGACCATGGGCTACGGTGATGAGTTCACGGTATTTATCCCGTCATCTCAAGGTTACGGTTCACGTGGTGCTGGTGGTAGCATTCCACCAAATGCAGACTTGGTATTTGAAATCAAAATATTACCTAAGAAATAAGAAGAGTAACGAATTACTAAGAAGGCCATTCTCAACAGAGTGGCCTTTTTTGTGTTCCATAACGAGCAATTTTTTCTATTAGATTATTCAAATCGTTTTAAAACCACGCAAGCGTTTACATCTCCAAAACCAAAACTTGCTTTAATCAAATGTTTTATAGGCATTTGAGTAGTTGTCTCAGGAATACGTGATGCATCAACGATGTTTGCGATATCCTCATTAAGTTTCGTGATGTTTCTGTTTCCATAAATTTTCTGTTGCTTCAACTGTAGCACGCTACCTACAAGTTCTATACTACCCGCCGCTGCGAGACAGTGTCCTATCGTTGATTTAAAGCTGTTCATTAAGGGAAACTCCTTACTGCCGCGTCCTAAGGCACTTGACCAGTTAGCAACCTCGTAGGCATCTTTCCCAGTTGCAGTTACGTGACCGTTGATTATGTCAATGGCAGTTGATTCAACTTGAGCATCATGGAGCGCTAATTTTATACACGATTGCACTGCAGCACCATTAGGCGCAGTCATGCTGCCGTCACCACGGTGGCCACCAGCATTAAGCGCACCGCCCAAAACCTCACAATAAATAGTTGCACCTCGCTTTTGGGCACTTTCTAATGATTCTAGAACAAGTGCTCCTGCTCCGCTACCTGGCACAAAACCAGCTGCATCGCTAGAGAAAGGCCTACTCGCCTCTTGCGGATTCTCATTATAACCAGTAGGTAAAATACGCATGGCGTCAAAACCGCCCCAAATGTATGGACCAGAATCACTGGTAGAACCTACGAGCATGATTCTTGCCTTTCCACTAGCAATACGTTCGTAGCCCATTATAAAGGCTTCTGTGCCTGTACAGCAAGCGCTTGAATTGCTAGTAACCAAATTACCACAACCTAATTCCCCAGCCAGCCAAGCACTTATGCCGCTGGTCATGGTTTGAATGACTGAGGTGCTTCCTAAACGTCGTACGCGACCATCATCTATAAGGTTTATGGCTTCTCGGAATTTCTCGCCGCCGCTTTGTCCAGTTCCCATGATAATTCCGATATGGTCGTGGGCAATATCTTTAGGTGCAGGTTCGAGTCCAGCATCCTTGAAAGCATCTTTACCAGCAAGCACTCCATACACTAAGCCGCTAGCTTTTAAACCTCGTAGTTGCAAAGGCGTGAAGTAATTTGCAATATGTTCATCTGATAACTGTGGCGTACCAGATACACAACATCCAAAATTCAAAGAAGCAAGTTGCTCGTCATACCGCAAACCACTAGTACCAACAGATAGCGCCTGCTCAAACGAATCAACCGTAACCGCATTAGGCGCAACAACGCCCAGACCTGTTACTACAACTCTAATCTTGTTTTCTTTTGTGAGATGATTCATTATGGTCTGGACAATTTTAGCTTGTTTCTAATACGCGGTCACCTTAATTACAGGCAATTTTTCAGTTGTAAATCCTATTTGACAAAGTTCAAGTTTCAGTTTAAATTTCGATTTTGATTTTACTTTTGATTTTATAAAGTCATTCCACTCATCCAGCCTTCGGCAATTTTTTGCTCGTTTTCATCGAGCATTTTTACTTTAACCTTTAGTTTACCAAAACGATAGTATTCTTTTACTGCACTGACTATTACGGTCGTTTCTGGTTTCACGATACCTGAGAACACAATATGATTCTCTGTGAACACAAACGCAGGTTTTGTCTCAAGCTCCCGAGTAAGATAACTCCCTAAACACGCCAGACTTATTTGCGCCATACATTCAATAAGTATGACTCCAGGCGTAAC
>JANQTO010000438.1:0-8441 GCA_030731685.1 Nonlabens sp. | reverse complement strand
AACACGCCAGACTTATTTGCGCCATACATTCAATAAGTATGACTCCAGGCGTAACAGGATTGTCCTTGAAATTATGTTTGTAAAAGGGTTCGCTTTCGCGAAAGCGGTACACACCTATCACACTTTCTTTATTTACTTCCAGCAATTTGTGGACGAACTTAAAGCCGTCGCCATATGGCAGGTTTGCTACTATTTTATCAAGTTCATCAAATAACATAGTTACATAAGGCTTTCACCACCGTCAACTTTGATGATGGTTCCATTAATAAAAGAAGCTTCGGGACGGCACATCAAATAGACCACGTTTGCCACGTCTTGCGGCGTGGTCAGTCGGTTTGTGGGGTTGCGTTCCAAGCTGCGAGCGAGCAATTCTTCAACGCCGGGAATATGCCTTAGACTTGAAGTATCTGTAACGCCTGCCTGAATACAATTTGCAGTGAGTCCTGTGCTGCCATATTCCAAAGCAATACTGCGCATGGTCGCTTCCAGCGCCGCTTTTGCCACACTAACCGCTGCATAACCTGGCATAGGTTTGGTGCCGCCTTCACTGGTAAAAGCAAGAATACGTGCATCTTTCTCTAGTAACTGAGCGGTCGTAAGCGATTGAAACCACGTGTATAAACTTATACCCATGGACGATGCGGTCTGTTCAAAATCTTGCGTTGTCAGTGGATTATCACCCGTAAGTGGTCTTAAATTACCTTTTGAAATGCTGTGCAAGAGCATCGTTATTTTGTCTTCACCAAGAAATGTAACTAATTGCTCAATGAGTTGCGGTATTTTGGCCGTGGTTGTAGCGTCTGCATTTATGGTTAGATGTGTTTCTGGATTTGATAAAGATTGAAAACGCTCAGTAATCTCTCCCGCCATTATACGTGATGCACGATAGATAATGATAAGGCGCATGCCGTGGTTTGCTAGTTTTTGAGCACTTGCAAATCCTAGACCGCTACTGCCGCCTAGTATAAGTGCCGTTTTTCCTTGTAAATCGTTTGTTACCATTGAATTAAAATACGTTGGGCTGTAAATCCTGGGCCAAAACTAAGCATCAGTCCTTTATCGCCCTTTTTCACATCATCACGGTTCATAAATCGCTCTAAAACAAAGAGTACGGTCGCACTACTCATGTTTCCATATAAGCGCAACACTTCTTTAGTGTCGTCTATATTTTTGCCTAGTTCGCTAAATAACGCTTCTACTGTCTGCACTATTTTCTTGCCACCTGGATGAAATATCAAGTGGTCTACATCTTTTATTGTGAAACCCATTTTCTCCAAAAACGGATGGATAATCGCAGGAAAATGAGCAGCAATGGTCTCTGGAACTTCTTTGTCTAGCACCATTTTTAATCCAGAATTCACCAAGTCAAAACCCATCATGTGCGTCGCGTCTGGAAAATGGTACATCTCGTGACCCAGCACTTCTGGGCCATTGTCGTTTTCATCACTAGAAAGCAGTACACAGGCACAACCATCGCCAAAAATGGCAGCACTCACCATATTTGCCATACTGTAATCATTAAGCTGAAAGGTTGCCGTAGGAGCTTCTACCGCAAGCACAGCAGCTTTTTTACCTGGATTTGCCTTTAAAAAATTACTTGCATAAATAAGACCCGATATTCCTGCAACGCAACCCATCTCGGTAACAGGTAAGCGCACAATATCTTGGCGCATTCCCATGCTATTGATAAGATATGCATCTATGGAAGGAATCATAATTCCTGTGCAACTCACGGTAATGATATAGTCTAAGTCTTGTGCTTTCCACGCTGCTTTTACAAGCGCTTTTTCGATGGCTTGCTGCGCAAGCGGCACCACTTCTCTCGTATAGATATCGTTACGGTCCTCAAAACTTGTACGCGTAAAAACCTCAATCGGGTCCATAATGGAATAACGCTTATCAACAGCAGCACCTTCAAAAATTTTGAGTGTTTTGCGTCGCAAGCGCTCGTCTTGGTCTGCCAGCCAAGTTTCTACAAAGGGCAAAATATCTTTGGTTTCCTTGTAAAATTGCGGTGTTTGCGTCGCCACGCTTATTATTTTAACGCTCATGAGTTGGAATTATCCATATATATCGGAACGACCACTTCCATAATAACCGGTCATTATGCACACCTATCGCAGCCGCATATCGCTTAAAATCAGCAGCTTTAAACGCTGCCGCAATAGAAATAAGCCCGTCGTGCCTAGAGATTTCGTGCTTTATAAAAATAGGACTTATATATTTAAAGAACAGGTACGCGAGTCGGTTTCTATGCAGGTCGTTAATAACAATTGCTAGACTTGCCATTTCCTTAAATTTCTTGAGAAATGTAACAATCTCATCATCGTTAAAATGGTGCATGGTCAGTGTGCTGGTAAGAATATCGCAGGTAAAAGTGGCAGTATCTATTTGGAGAATATCGCTTTCGCGAAAGCGTAATCGTGACAAACCTTCACTTTTTTCGCGTGCACTCGCTATGGAACGTGCACTGAAATCAATACCGATGAATGTCAATTGCTCCTGAGGCAAATGCTGCTCTAAATAACGTAACATCGCACCGTCACCACAACCTGCATCTACGATGGTCAGCGGTTTATTTGGATTTTTTGCTATAATTTCCTTTATTGCGTTGAGCGTAAATTTAAAACCGCCCAAAAGATGATTAATTTTTGTAATGTCATCTACGGCATGTTGCAAAGTGATAGCATCTGTACTTGGGTCGTCCATCCACTCAGGCTGGCAATTTCGCATTGCTGATTTATACATCGAGTGTCACTGGTTTACCGTGTGTTTGTTTGATTATTGAAGGTAAAATAAATGGTATGTGTTCCACCGCTCGATAACCGAAATTAGTTAATGTTTTACTTAATAAAACACGCTGTAAATACCTGCCATATTGTAATCTAGAAGCAAAAACACTGTTCCATTCGGTACTGTAATCTATGAGCATGTGGTCACGTGTTTTCTTACCATTTAAATAAAGTGTTAGGTTTTTTGAAGCGATAATGGCACTGTGTATAGCCATAGCCATTCCATTACCACACAGCGGATGGATAAGACCAGCCGTATCACCTATCATCATAATACGGTCTTCTACAGGCTGCTTTTGTTCAAAGGAAATTTGGCTTATAGTTATAGGTTTTTCCCATTGGGCAACAGCAGTATTAAAAAAGGTATCCAGCTGCGGATTCACTGCCATGACCTGTTCTTGAAAAGTATTGATGTCCTTATGTTTTTTAAACGAATCATAATGAACGAGGTAGCAACAGTTGACAAGGTCGTTCTCGATTTTAGAAAGACCCGCATAACCACCATCAAAATTGTGAAGCTGCACCAGATTTGCAGGCATATCAAACTGGTAATGCATCTTGACTGCAAGCCACGGCGATTTTTTATAAATGAAATCTCTATTCAACGTTTTATCAAGAGCGGAACGTTTGCCAGTTGCCATGATAAATTGCTTACAACGGTAAACATCATCGCCCACCACGACTTGAAAATGGTCATCTACATAATGTGCTTGCTGTACTCTAGCCTCTAAAACCTGCGCTTTTCGAATCACAAGTTTATAAAGGACAAAATCTAAGGTATAACGAGAAATCCCTGTTCCTCCTAGGGGTAATTTAGTGCGAACTGTTTTTCCATTGGGACTAGAAAGTTCAAAGGTATCTAGTCGAACCTTTGTAAGTTGATTTAAGGAAACACCTAATTCCTTTAAAGCATCAAAAACTTCATTACTCAAGTACTCGCCGCACATTTTGTGACGTGGGTAACTATCTGGGTCAACCAGCAAAACAGAGAAAGTTTTGGATAACAAAATAGCCGCCGTAAGTCCCGAAAGACCGCCACCAGCTATGATAATATCAAATTGTTTGTGCACTAAGTAAAGATAGTGCACTTAACGAGGCTATTGAATTTTTTCTAATTCTTTTAACTCTTTTCTATCAGCATCTTCTAGAGCTTTTAACCTTTCTGCCTCGGCATAGATTTTTTCACTATAATATCTACGATTTAATATTTCTTCGGTACGTATCTTTTTAACATATCGAGGATTTTGCATGAGTTTGTACATGGCATACATAGAGCCATAATAGCAAATAAGCGCAATAAAAAATACACCAAAGGTGATTCTACCTACGGGCTTTAACATGGTGGTTTGTGGTCCCCATACCACAAGCAGTCCGAAAACTACAACTAGAAACCAAATTACAAACCGGTATCTATGCAGTTCTTCATGAAACTCTTTCATAATATTATCATTAAAAAATCAAAATAATTAAGTTGTTTACTGTTTAAGGGATACATCAAAAATAATACTTTGGTTACAAATATTCTTAATAAGACATAATATCTTCGACTAATTGTCTGAATCTTCCTACTGGTAAGTAATTCTGTTCCAGTGATTTTTCAAATGGTATAGGTGTATCTAAACTACCTAATCGCATAACCGGAGCATCTAAATATTTGAAGCAAGTTTCACCTATAAAAGCAGCGATATCACTAGCAATACTGCCGGTTATGTTGTCCTCACATAATACAATGACTCTACCTGTTTTCTTAACAGATTCTATAATCATATCCTTGTCCATAGGGCACAATGTTCGTAAGTCAATTAAGTCTATCGAAACGTGCATTTCGTCGATTATAGCATTTGTCCAGTGAACTCCAGCTCCAAAAGTTATAACACTTAAATCCTTACCTTCGTGAATACGTGCTGCCTTACCTAAAGGTATGTTGTAATATCCTTCGGGCACATCACCGTAAACCGAGCGATACAACGCTTTGTGCTCAAAGTATAGCACAGGATTTGGGTCCTCTATAGCCGCGGTGAGCAGTCCTTTAGCATCTGCTGGAAATGCTGGGTACACTATCTTAAGTCCTGGAATGGTATAAAACCACGATTCATTAGTCTGTGAGTGGAATGGTCCAGCGGCAACTCCAGCACCACAGGGCATGCGCACGACCACGTCGGCTTTTTCATTCCAGCGGTAAAATGATTTTGCTAGATAATTCACTATGGGATTAAAACCGCTGCTTACAAAATCGGCAAACTGCATTTCTACTACAGCCTTCATGCCAGCGATACTAAGCCCCATACCTGTCTCCACGATAGCACTTTCACAAATAGGTGTATTGCGCACGCGGTCTTTACCATATTTTTCAACGAAACCTTCTGTTATTTTAAAGACTCCACCATATTCTGCCACGTCTTGACCCATAATGATTAAATTGTCAAACTTGCTCATGGACTCATCCAGGCCTTCATTGATAGCATCTATAAGACGTATGTTTTTTAAAGCTGTGCTGGGTTCAACTTGCTGGAACGTATGTGGCGCATAAACATCTGCCATTTCTGTGCTGGTTGCTGGTGTCGGTAGCGCTTTCGCGAAAGCGATATCTAAATGGTCACTTATCTCTTTCCTATATTCATCACTCCAGTTCTCAACCTGTTGCTGTATAATAAAACGTTGTTCTTTTAAAAAATCCTCAAAACGAGTCAACGGGTCGCGCTGTTCCCACATATCCATGAGGTCTTGCGGCACATATTTGGTGCCACTCGCCTCTTCATGTCCACGACGTCTAAAAGTTTTAAACTCGATAAGCACAGGTCGCGGATTTACTCGCATATCTTCTAACAGCGCGTTAACCCTAGTATAAACCTCTACAATGTTGTTACCGTCTATAATGTGGGATTCCATACCATAGCCAGCGCCGCGGTCTGCAAGGTGCTCGCAGTTATATTGCTCGTTTGTGGGCGTACTTAGTCCATAGCCATTATTTTCTATGCAAAAAAGCACAGGTAGTTGCCACACACTAGCAACATTAAGCGCCTCGTGAAAATCTCCTTCACTTGTGCCGCCTTCACCTGTGAAAACAGCGGTAGCTTTTGCCTCGCCTTTGAGTTTATGAGCAAGCGCAATACCACAAGCCACACCTAGTTGAGGTCCTAAATGCGATATCATGCCCACAATTTTATAATCCTGGGTTCCAAAATGGAAACTTCTATCCCTACCTTTCGTAAAACCTTCCAGTTTTCCCTGCCATTGCGCAAATAATTTCCATAGCGGGATTTCACGCGCTGTGAAAACACCTAGATTACGGTGCATAGGCAAAATGTATTCGTCTTTGTGCAATGCCATGGTCACTCCTATGGATATAGCCTCTTGACCTATGCCTGAAAACCATTTAGAAATGCGACCTTGCCTGAGCAGTATGAGCATTTTTTCTTCTATAAGGCGTGGTAGCAGCATGCCTTTGTAAAGATTTAGCAACGTTGCAACGGGCAAATCGCTTTTGTATAATTCTTGCAAATTAGTAGAAGTAGTGGGCTCCATGGAATTCCTTAGGTTTCTCAAATGTACTATTATTTGTAACTATTCAGGGAATCTAGTGCTCGTAACAGCGAGGCATTTACTAACTTTGTTTTAACAATGAACTATTGCATGAAAATCTGCTTGCTTGTTATTACCATGTGCCTCATGCTGCAAATCGCAAATGGACAATCCCAAGCAATGGATAGTACTATTAACAAGCACGTTGCATTTAAACCAGAAGCACTGATTATTCCTACTGGGCTTTTAACCTACGGAATATTTGGAGTTAAAAACGACCCAATCAAACGTTGGAACGTAGACATACGTGAAAAATTTAATCCGGACAGGCGTATTAGTAACATAGACGATTTTCTCGTTGTTGCTCCCATAGCGACCGTTTATGGTTTAGACCTTATGGGTGTAGAGCCTAAAAATAACTTTTTAGACCGCACAGTTGTTCTCGGAACAGCATCGGCTATCGTGATTAGTGCAGTGGTGGTTACTAAGCGAAATGTTACTGCCCGCAGACCTGTAGGTAGATCTAAGGCTTCTTTCCCATCGGGACACACCAGTATGGCGTTTATGAGTGCAGAGTTTATGAATCAGGAATTGAAACATCTATCACCATGGTACGGTGTTGCAGCATACGGTGTCGCAGGTTTCACAGGGTATATGAGGCTTTATAACGACAAGCATTTTTTTAGTGAGGTCGTTGCTGGTGCTGGTATAGGCATTCTAGGAACAAAAATTGCCTACTGGCTGCAACCTACCATACAAAATACTATCTTTAAACAGCGTAACAAAGAGCAAGACAGCACACAACAAGTGTTCATTGCTCCTAGCTATAACGGTTCAGAAATGGTGCTCGCTGCATCATGGACCTTTTAATTATTTAATATTTATACAATGACAAATATCCCAAGCGTTGATCTAGCCGATTTTTTAAGCGATGATCCTCAAAGAAAAGAGAAGTTTATTAAAGAAATAGGTGCAGCTTATGAAGACATAGGATTTGTGGCGCTTAAAAACCACTTTCTGTCAGACGAGCTTGTTGCAAAACTATACAGCGAGGTTGAAAAATTCTTTCAATTACCTACTGACGTTAAGCGTGGTTATGAGCGTGAAGATTTAGGCGGGCAGCGTGGTTATGTTTCCTTTGGTAAAGAACATGCTAAAGGCAAGAAAGAAGGTGACTTAAAGGAATTCTGGCATTTTGGTCAAGAGGCAGACAAGGACGCAAACCTTATTGAAGAATATCCTGAAAACGTGGTTGTCGAAGAACTCCCAGAATTTAATGTGACAGGTATGGAAGCTTACCGCATGCTTGAAAAAACAGGTATTTATGTTTTAAGAGCGCTTGCGTTGCATATAGGTTTAAATGAATTTTATTTCGACCACTGGGCAAGCAATGGAAACAGTATTTTGAGGCCTATTCACTATCCGCCTATAACAAGTGAACCAGAAAATGCAGTGCGCGCCGGTGCACATGGCGACATTAATCTTATTACTCTTTTGATGGGCGCAAGCGCTCCTGGACTACAAGTGCAGCGCAAAGATGGCGAGTGGCTCGATGCTATTGCTCAAGAAGATGAGCTTGTTATAAATGTAGGTGACATGTTACAACGTCACACAAATAATAAATTACAGAGCACCATTCACCGCGTTGTGAATCCGCCACGAGAGTTATGGCACACGAGCCGCTATTCTATTCCGTTTTTCTTACATCCACGCAGTGATATGCGCTTGGACTGTTTAGATGAATGTATAGATGAGAACAATCCTAAGCAACATGAGGACATCACAGCTGGTGACTTTTTGCACCAGCGACTCGTTGAAATAGGACTTATTAAGAAATAGAAATTTTGAAACTGCTGTTTTTACGCTTTCGCGAAAGCGAAATTTAAACAAGCACCTCCAATTAATACAAACATGGATTTAAGCGACCAACTCAAAAATCTTTTCCCAGACCATGAAATCAAGGAAGAACCTGTTGAAGAGAAGAGCAATATATGGTTACAGAATGACCCTTTAGAATGCAAATTTGAAAAGCGCAAAGGAAAGGTCAATACCGTTATTGCTGGTTACACTGGCGCTACAGATGACTTTAAAATACTTGCCAAGGAAATTAAAACGTTACTAGGAGTA
>JANQTO010000437.1 GCA_030731685.1 Nonlabens sp. | reverse complement strand
AGTAAGTATCGTGGTGAGCTGAAACAGATTTTACAGTAATTATATAGACGCTGTTTTAGAATCTCTTAAAATTCTCACACATTTCTTAATGTCTCGTTAATTAAAGGCGTTCATGGAACTTATTGATATTTCTTTAACGCATAGCGGTCTTTATAATTGCTAACTTTAAACAAAAACAAATCATGAGCAATAAAATAACAACCATAAACCCAGCAACTGGTAAAGAAATAACTTCCTACGACTTCATGACTGAAGAACAGGCCATAAGTGCTGTAGAGAAATGTAATGAAGCTTTTTTAAATTGGAAAGGAACATCTTACGAAGAGCGTGCAAGCATCATCAAAAATATAGGTAAGGTTATAGGAAAGCATAAAGAAGATTTTGCCGCGCTTATGACCCAAGAAATGGGGAAACTCCTAAAGCACGGCCGTCAAGAGTTAGATTTGTGTACAGGAATTTGTGATTATACCGCAGCCACAGGCGCAAAAGAACTTGCTAACGAAGAAAAAGAACTGCAAAATGGCGGAAAAGGAATTGTAGCCTACGCACCGCTAGGTGTCATATACGGCATACAACCGTGGAATTTCCCAGCATATCAGGTAGTGCGTTACGCTATTGTAAACCTCATGGCAGGAAATGGTGTCATCTTGAAACATGCAGAAAATGTAACGGGCAGCGCCTTAAAACTGCAAGAAATCTTTGAAGAAGCAGGTTTGCCTAAAAACCTATTCACAGTGATTATTGTAGAGCATGAAGTAAGTGATAAAATCATCGCACACGACTTAGTACGCGGTGTCACATTTACAGGAAGCGCAGGAGCAGGAAGAACTATTGCCGAGCAAGCCGGAAAAAACATCAAAAAGTCGGTTATGGAATTGGGAAGTAACGATGCATACATCGTTCTAGAAGATGCAGATGTTGAACTAGCCGTAAAGACTTGTGTGAACGGTCGTATTTACAACAACGGGGAAACCTGTGTAGCTGCAAAACGATTTGTCGTGGTGGAAGCTGTTTATGACCAGTTCAAAAAAGGTTTTGTAGAACGCATGAGCGCTATACGTTTAGGCGACCCAACAAAAGATGATACGCAATTAGGACCTATGGCACGAAAAGACCTAAGAGCAAAGATTCACGAGCAAGTAGAAGAAAGTATTAAAAATGGTGCTGAGGTTTTGTGTGGAGGTAAACTACCAGACGGCGACGGATTTTACTATCCAGCAACTGTTTTAGGAAATGTGAAGCCAGGACAACCAGCTTATGATGATGAGCTTTTCGGACCCGTTGCTTCACTTATCAAAGCAAAAGACCAAGACGATGCCATGCGCATCGCAAACGATAGCCGTTTTGGACTAGGTGGCGGCATCTTCAGTAAAGACGAGGACAAGGCAATTAAACTAGCTCAAGACCACTTTGATACAGGCATGGTGTACATAAACTCGTTCGGAACCGCACAGGTAGACATGCCTTTCGGCGGTGTGAAGAATTCAGGTTATGGTAATGAACATGGCGGATTCGGTATTAAGGAATTTGTAAATGCCAAAGCGATTAATATCCTTAAATAGGAACATACCCTATTAATAGTAACAGAAACCACTGCATTTGTAGTGGTTTTTTTGTGCCCATAGTTTTACAAACCAGATTGCAAGATGTTATTTGCTACTCAGGTGGTTTGTGATTTGTAAATATTTTTTTGGAAGTGTTTCGCTTTCGCGAAAGCGAACAAAGACAAACAAAACGTACAACTACGCAAACTATATGCTATAAACGCGTGATTTTCCATGCCCAATAAAGCAACAACGGATGAATGACAATAAGCCGAACATAGCCTATCCAAGCCGGAATACAAAAATCTCCTGCACAACTGCCTAGCTGTATGAAATACACGTGGGAAATAATAAAGGCCAGAAGCATCGCGATGGTCAGGTAACCAGCAATCGCGCGTGTCTTTTTGAAAACAGCGAGTAGGGCAACGGCTAGTTCCACCGCGCCGGCTAGCTGATTAACAATCGTTTTATCGCCCAGCCAGTCTGGAATTACCTCGAGATAGGTGTCTGGTGAGATAAAGTGCATGGCACCTGCAAATCCATAAAAAGCTATGAATGCGTAAAGGAGTATTCGGTTTTTTAGGTGAGCTTCCATTTGTAGTCTGTATGAACTTTTTTGAGAATCAGAAAAAACGGAATCCACCAGATAAAATCGTTTGTAATCAAGGTGTAGATAAATTCAAACGGCACGATATCTTGCGCATAATTGAATAAAAAACCGACAGGCCCAAAGATTTTACCCAAAAAACCAACAGCCACAAT
>JANQTO010000436.1 GCA_030731685.1 Nonlabens sp. | reverse complement strand
GCGTAAGCTCGACAGGCTTTTTGGTAATTTTAACGGTATTATAGTTGTGGACGAGGCATATCAGGATTTTACAGAAAACATGAGTTTTATCAAAAGACTAGAAGATTATCCTAATCTGGTTGTCCTACAAACCATGTCTAAAGCACATGGGCTTGCAGGTGCACGTGTAGGTTTTGCATTTGCATCGGCCGAAATCATTGCCCTTTTTAACAAAACAAAACCGCCGTACAATGTAAACGAGTTGTCGCAAAAAGCGGTTTTACAGGCACTAAAACAACCTGAACGTACTGCAAAACAAATCACCGAAATCGTCGCAAATAGAAAATATCTCGAACAGGCGTTAACTATCTTTGATTTTGTAGAACACATTTATCCTAGCGAGGCAAATTTTATTCTCGCCAAAGTAAAAAATGCAACAGCAGTTTACAATTTCTTGCGTGATAACGGTATTATTATAAGAAACAGAAGCAGTCAGATTGCAGACACCTTGCGATTTACCGTGGGAACGTTTAAGGAATGTGAGGAAGTTGTTAGGGTGTTGAAAGAATTTAAGCTAGATTGAAGTTTAACAATTAAACGAAGCCGTCATACGACGGCTTGACATATGAAAAAAGTACTATTTATAGACCGCGATGGCACCATCGTAAAAGAGCCGCCCGTAGACTATCAGTTGGATAGCTATGAGAAACTAGAGTTTTTGCCTATGGCAATAACGCAGTTGCACCGCATTGCTCGCGAGCTGGATTATGAACTGGTTATGGTTACAAATCAGGACGGATTGGGAACTGATAGTTTTCCTGAAAACACATTTTGGCCTGTACACAATTTAATGATGCAGGTGCTCGAGAATGAAGGTGTACATTTTAGTGAGGTACTTATAGACCGCTCATTTCCTGAACAAAATGCACCTACACGCAAACCACAAACCGGATTGTTAACTCATTATATAAAAGGCAATTATGACCTTGCAAATAGCTTTGTCATAGGCGACCGTAACAGTGATATGCAACTTGCAAAAAACCTAGGTTGTAAAGGAATTCAGTTGCCAAGTATAACCGACGATTCCAGTTTTGAAGATGATTTAGTCGTACTAAAAACCGACTCGTGGAAAGAGATTTTTGACTTTTTACGTGGGCAACCACGCAAAGTATCGGTAAGCCGTAAAACTAACGAAACCGATATTAAGATAACACTGAATCTAGATGGTTCTGGAGCTGGAACTATCGATACAGGTTTGAAATTCTACGACCACATGCTCGAGCAGTTGCAGCGCCACGGCTCTTTGGACCTGGACATTAAGGTAAACGGCGACCTAGAAATAGACGAGCACCACACCATTGAAGATACGGCGATTGCTTTAGGAGACGCTTTCGCGAAAGCGTTATCTACTAAAAAAGGTATCAACCGTTATGGCTTTTTATTACCTATGGACGACTCGCTGGCACAGGTTGCGATAGATTTCGGCGGAAGACCGTGGATTGTCTGGGAAGCCGATTTTAAAAGAGAATACGTGGGCGATATGCCTACCGAATTGTTTTTCCACTTCTTTAAATCATTTAGCGATGCAGCAAAATGCAACCTAAATATGAAGGTAGAAGGCGATAACGAACACCACAAGATTGAGTCGCTATTTAAAGCATTTGCAAAAGCAATAAAAATGGCCGTAAAACAAACGGGCGACGGTAAATTACCTAGCACAAAAGGCACGCTATGATAGCCATTGTAAAATATAATGCCGGTAATATAGGTAGCGTGACAAACGCGCTGAATCGACTAGGCATTGAAAACAAAGTAACAGATGACCCTGCCGAATTAAAAGCAGCAGACAAAGTGATATTTCCTGGTGTAGGCGAGGCTGGTACAGCGATGAAATATTTGCGTGAGCGTGGTCTAGACATTCTTTTAAAAGAACTAAAACAACCAGTTTTAGGGATTTGTCTGGGCATGCAACTCATGTGTAATCACAGTGAGGAAGGCGATACCGACTGTTTGGGAATTTTTGATACACCAGTAAAAAAGTTTCCCGAAACTGCTGGAATAAAAGTTCCTCATATGGGGTGGAATTCTTTGAATTATGAGTTAGGAGTTCAGGGTTCAGAGTCGCCTACAACTCAAAACTCAAAACTCTTGGCCAATTTACAGAGTGATAGCGATGTATATTATGTCCATTCCTACTATGCTGAAATTTGCGATTATACCGTTGCGGCTTGTGATTACATTCTGCCATTTAGCAGTGTGTTACAAAAAGATAATTTCTACGCGACGCAGTTCCACCCAGAAAAGAGTGCTGGAGTTGGTGAGTTGAT
>JANQTO010000435.1 GCA_030731685.1 Nonlabens sp. | reverse complement strand
GCAGTTACTTCTAGTGATTACTACAACGCAATAAACATTAGCAATAGGCGAGTAGCAAACCAAAATCTCAAAGGAACTATTTTTAGGACATCCACAAGTAATTTTTTAGATGTCGACTATCTCATCATTACGCCTGCATTTTTAAGAAGTGAAGCGCAACGACTGGCAAACTATCATATTACTGAAAGTAATTTAAACACTAAAGTAGTCACGCTCGAGGACATCTATACAGAATTCTCTGAAGGAAAACAGGACATAGCAGCAATACGTAATTTTGTAAAGTATGTATATGATAACGCTTCGGCCCCATCAAAACGTGTTCAGTATTTAAATATGTTTGGCGATGCTAGTTTTGATTACAAGAATCGTATTGCTATAAGAGATAATATTGTGCCTACGTTTTTATCGGCAAACGGCGAGTCACTCGTAAGCTCTTATTGTACAGATGATTTTTTTACGTTCATGGATGCAAATGAAGGTGATGTAGGTTCGAGTAATCTTATGGACATTGCTGTAGGTCGCATGATTGTTAGCGATTTAACAGAGGCTCGCGAGATGGTAGATAAGACAATAAGCTACACTGCAGAACCAGCATTTAATAAATGGCGCAATAACGTTACGCTAATAGCAGACGATATTGATGATTTAAGCAGTGATAGAAGTTTGCAGGTAAATGTAAACGCTCTAGCTGATGAGATTTTTCTCAATAGGCCGGATTTTAACGTCAATAAAATTCTGCTAGACAGTTATGAGCAAGTGAGTGGTGCATCTGGAGAACGCTATCCAGACGCAGTAAATGATATACGAAATGCCTTTGAACAAGGAGCACTGGTAATTAACTATTATGGTCATGGGAATGAAGACGGTCTTGCGCAGGAATTTGTTATTACACAGTCGCTTGTAAGAAGTTTACGTAATCCTACTACCTTACCGCTATTCATTACGGTTACCTGTGAATTTACGCGTTATGATAATCCATTAAGAGTAAGTGGTGGCGAGCTTGCATATCTTAACCCGCAAGGTGGAGCAATTGCACTTGTTGCTACTAACAGACTTGTATTTATAGGGACGGGCGCTAATTTTAATGACAGGTTAGACGATTTCTTATTTCAATATGATAATGATGAACCTATATCTATGGCTGAGTCACTGAGACTTGCCAAGGTTTCTTTGGCTAGTGATGGAAATAGGCGTGTAATAGCTTTTGTGGGTGATCCGGCGCTTAAACTTGCTTCACCACTTCCTAGAGTAGTGCTTACCGAGATAAACGGGAGTCCAGCAGCTGGTAACACACAGGTATTGCGTGGTCTTGACCGCGTAACGCTTGCAGGTCAAGTCCAAAATGTGAATGGCACCATACTTTCAGATTATAACGGAACGCTTAGTGCTACCATTTTCGATAAATTATTACAAAGAGAAACACTGGGTAATGATGGTTTTGAAGAAAATGGACAGCTCATTACCATAGATTTTACAGAATTAGGTGAGGCACTGTTCAGAGGTCAAGCTACTATAGAGAATGGTCGTTTTGAATTTAGTTTTGTCATGCCTCGCGATACACAAATACCCATAGGCCAAGGTCGTGCATCCTTCTATGCAAAACGTACGAATGAGCGGGAAGACCAGCATGGTTTTTCTAGAGATTTAACCATAGGCGGTATAAACCGAAATGCTCCCGCTGACGATTTGGGCCCTGAAATACAGCTCTTTATGAACGATACAAATTTTGTATCAGGTGGAATTACTGACACTGACCCATATATACTTGCTTTTCTAGAAGACGATAATGGTATAAACACTTCAAGTGGCGTAGGTAATGACATAACAGCAACCATAGATGGTGACGATGTGAATCCTTTTGTGATGAATGACTATTATGAGGCCGACGTTGATGACTTTAAAAAAGGCAAGGTGTTTTTCCCGCTTCGCGACATTGCGCCAGGTTTACATACACTTGTTGTCAAAGCTTGGGACACTTACAATAACAGTAATACTCAAGAAATACAGTTTCTTGTTACCGAAGATAATGAGCTCAAGCTGGAAAGAGTCCTCAACTATCCCAATCCATTTGTGAGCTATACAGAGTTTTGGTTTAATCATAACAGACCTTTTGAACCACTTGATGTTCAGGTTCAGGTGATGACAGTTACTGGCAAAGTGGTATGGACTAAAAATCAAAATATTACCACGACAGGTTTTACCTCTAGAGAGATTACTTGGGATGGCCGCGACGATTTTGGTCAACGATTAGGAAAAGGTGTTTACGTTTATAAGATTACTGTAAAATCTACGTTAACAAATCAGGTT
>JANQTO010000434.1:2030-2308 GCA_030731685.1 Nonlabens sp. | reverse complement strand
GACGCAACAGCTCGCGGCAGACTTCTAGAGCAAACAGATTCAAGGATTTTTATACTTTGGGGAAATGCAGACGCGGTGAAGTTTTATAGACCGGAGTAGCTTTCAGTTGGCAGTCGGCAGTTTGCAGTCGCAATCGCAGTCGCAGTCGCAGTTTTCAAGTAGATAATTTAGGTACACCTAATTAAAACAACAACAGATTAGAAATAATCAATCGGTAATATAAAATTTACGACAGTAAATTAATAATAGGCAATTATCAATAAACAACAACTCCACAC
>JANQTO010000434.1:0-2020 GCA_030731685.1 Nonlabens sp. | reverse complement strand
AGTCGCAGTTTGCAGTTTGCAGTTTAAAGTAAAATGCTAATTTTTATTATACCTAACATTAAAAATCTAACCTCTAGCCTCTAATTTCTAACATCTAAATACTAACTACCACATACTAAATACTGTCCCCAAATCAACAAACAACAACTCCATACCATCGCCGAAGATTATTTCCAGCAACAAGGCTGGGAAGCGTTTCCGTTTCAAACGCAGACATGGGACGCATTTCTTGCGGGCAAGCATGGGCTTTTAAATGCACCTACCGGCAGCGGTAAAACCTATGCGCTATGGGTTGCGATTGTCCTCAATTACATAAAGCAAAATCCAGACTATAAAAAAGCACCCAAAAAGGGATTGAAGGCTATTTGGATAACGCCATTACGCTCGCTATCACAGGAGATTGCTCAAACCACGCAAAAATTTGTTGATGGCATTAGTCTGCCTTTTACAGTAGGAATTCGCTCGGGAGACACGACCACTAAGGAACGTACTGCACAGGTAAAATCCATGCCCGATTTGCTCATCACAACACCCGAAAGTCTGCATTTGTTAATCGGTTCCAAAGACCATCAAAAAATATTCAAAAACTGTAGTGCCATTGTCATCGACGAGTGGCATGAGCTGTTAGGCACCAAGCGTGGCGTGCAAATGGAACTGGGCATTTCGCGATTGTTAGGGATTCAAAAAACAATGCGCGTTTGGGGTATCAGTGCGACGATAGGTAACTTAGAACAGGCACGTGAAGTGCTGCTGGGTGTTGATGAAACACGCTTTCGCGAAAGCGTACTTATTAAGGCCAACATTCATAAAGATATACAAGTGCGCTCCATTATTCCCGAGACCATGGATAAGTTTCCGTGGCGTGGTCACTTAGGGCTGCACTTGCTTAAGGATGTTGTTGAAATTATTAAAGCCAGCAAATCGACGCTTATTTTTACAAACACGCGTGCACAATGCGAGCTGTGGTTTCAGGCGATTATGCACAATTATCCAGAGTTTGCGGGTGAAGTTGCGATGCACCATGGTTCCATCAATAAAGACACGCGCATTTGGGTAGAAAATGCGATACGCAATGAATCGCTGCGAGCTTGTGTTTGTACCTCATCATTAGATTTAGGAGTTGATTTTGCACCCGTAGAAACCATTATCCAAATAGGTGGTCCTAAAGGTGTCGCCCGATTTTTGCAACGTGCAGGACGTTCTGGACACAGGCCTGGCGAGACTAGTGTCATTTACTTTTTGCCCACGCACGCATTGGAATTGATAGAAGCAAGTGCGCTACAAAAAGCAGTTGCAACACAGGCTGTCGAGGACCGACTACCCTATTTATTATGCTACGATGTATTAATTCAGTATTTGTGTACGCTAGCAGTATCGGGTGGTTTTTATCCAGACGAGATTTACCCTGAAGTCAAAAATACCTTTTGCTATCAGGAACTGACCTACGAAGATTATACATGGTGTCTACATTTTATTGTGACAGGCAGCGCTTCCCTTCAAAATTACGATGAATACAAGAAGGTTTCCATAGACGAAAACGGCAGGTATTACATAGACGACCGCAAGATTGCCATGCGACACCGTTTACAAATGGGTACCATCGTTACAGGTACCAATATCACCGTGAAATATGTCACTGGTGGATACATAGGTTCCATAGAAGAATATTTTATAAGCCAGCTAGACCGTGGCGATGTGTTTGTTTTTGCAGGTAGGACTCTAGAATTTATAAGACTTAACGGCATGGTTGCACAGGTACGCAATTCTACCCGTAAAAAAGGCAAGGTGGCAAACTGGATGGGCAGTCGGCTGCCTTTAAGTTCACAACTAGGCGCGCTTTTGCGAGATGAGATGCAACATTTTCAAACAGGTAAAAAACGCACACCAGAGGTTAAAGCGCTTAAAGATATTATCGCTAGACAACAACAAGAAAGCATTGTACCCCAAAATCATGAATTCCTCATAGAAACCTTCAAAACACGCGAAGGCTATCATGCCGTTTTTTATCCGTTTGAGGGTC
>JANQTO010000433.1:4433-10837 GCA_030731685.1 Nonlabens sp. | reverse complement strand
AACGGAACTAATATTTTTACGCTCTTTTTAATAGACAAGGCTTGGTACATCGTGGGAATAGCAGACACGAGGTTGTATCCTTAATTATATCGAATAAGAAGTCAACCTAGTTATTTTAATTGTGAATTTCTTGCAAGCTGGCAATAGCAATATCGCGTAATATAGGTATGTTATAAAAGAACATACGCTCTAACAGCTTTAAGTTATTTCAAAGATAACTCACATAACAAAAAAGGAAATATCGTATTTTCCTAGTCCAAATTTATACACCCAATTTATGAAATCAAAATTTTTGCTATTCATCATCCTACTATCTGGATTAACCGCCTTTGCTCAAGACAACATTACCTACCAGTCTCCACCACCAGAAATCATGGCGCTAGCCGACTATGAGCGTGCACCATCTATTTCTATGGATAAAGACAGAGAGTACATGCTCTTAAGTTATAGAAATACGTATAAAAACTTAGAAGATTTAAGCCAGGATGAGATGAAATTGGGCGGACTGCGCATTAATCCGGTTACAAATATATCGAGCACGGTTAC
Source organism: Nonlabens sp. (assembly GCA_030731685.1). Classification (GTDB taxonomy): domain Bacteria; phylum Bacteroidota; class Bacteroidia; order Flavobacteriales; family Flavobacteriaceae; genus Nonlabens. The sequence continues at coordinate 10,291 of JANQTO010000433.1, read as the reverse complement.
GTATATCAATAATCTTAAATTGAGAAAATTTACCGCTAAGACTCCAGTACAAGTAAGCGGTTTACCCACTAACCCACGTATTACGAACATTTCCTGGTCACCTGATTATAAAAAGATTGCCTTTACGCACACTGCGCAAACGGGTGTGGAACTTTGGGTCATCGATGTGGTAAGTATGAGTGCAAAAAAACTAACAGAACCCATCCTCAATGCAAACATGGGCAGCCCTGTGAGCTGGTATAAAGACAGTGAAAACATGCTCGTAAGAACCTTGCCTAGTTCAAAAGCGGCGTTAATAAGTACACTAAAAAATGTTCCTGCAGGCCCTATCGTATCCAGCAGTAGCGGTACCGTATCACAGAACAGAACCTACCAAGATTTACTTAAAAACAAAACCGACGAGGCAAATTTCGAAAGTTTAATAACTTCAGAGCTTTATAAAATATCCTTAGATGGTTCTAAAACCCTCTTCAAAAAAGCAGCCATGTATGCTGGAGAAAGTTTTTCACCAGATGGCAACTTTTTAATGATAGATACCATAGAAAAACCGTTTTCATACATTGTAACCGCAGGTCGTTTTCCAGTAACCTCAACGGTTTATGATAGTAACGGTAAGATGATAAAAGTAGTTAATGAAGTACCTCTAGACGAGATACGTCCTAAAGGTGCCATGGCGACTAGAACGGGAAAGAGAAGTATGAACTGGAGACGAGATTTACCAGCTACCTTAGTTTATGTGGAGGCGCTAGACGGTGGTGACCCTGCTGTCGATGTACCCTTTAGAGATGAGGTTTTCAGCTGGGATGCGCCATTTACAGGCAACCCTGCTTCTATTTTAAAAACGAAACAACGCTACGCTGGGATTACATGGGGAACTAAAAATACCGCAATTGCTTACGACCGCTGGTATGACACAAGAAACACAAAGACATACCTTTTTGACCCTTCTAATACAGCAGTTGCTCCTAAAGTCATTACCGATAGAAACTCACAAGACGCCTATGCCGACCCTGGAAATTTTGAAACTACTCGAAATGAATATGGGCAATATGTTTTATTAATAGAAAACAATAATCTGTATTTAATGGGTGATGGCTTTACTAAAGATGGTCAGTTCCCGTTTATAGACGAGTTTAACCTAAAGACACTCAAAACCAAACGCTTATACCAGTCTACCTTAAAAGATAAGAAAGAAGATTTACTGTCTATCGAAGACATGAAAAAAGGGGATATTATGGTTATGATTCAGTCTAAAAACGAGTTTCCTAATTACTACATGCGTAACTTAAAAACAAAGAAAACTACGCCTATTACACAATTTGAAAACCCTTTTGAGAGTATTAAAAATGTACACAAAGAAGTAATTAATTATACTCGACAAGATGGCGTCCAACTTTCTGGAACGTTGTACTTGCCCGCGGGTTATGACATGAAGAAAAAAGAAAAGCTTCCTCTTTTAATATGGGCATATCCAGCAGAATTTAAAGATAAAGACAGTGCAGGACAAATCACTCAAAATCCAAATGAGTTTACACTACCCTATTATGGCTCATTTGTGTATTGGGTCACTCGTGGATATGCCGTACTGGACGACGCATCGTTTCCTATTATAGGTGAAGGTGACACGCAACCTAATGACACCTTTATAAAGCAACTGGTAGATAATGCAGAAGCTGCAATAAATGCGCTAGATGACCTAGGTTATATCAATAGAGCTAAAGTGGGCGTAGGCGGTCACAGTTATGGCGCATTTATGACTGCAAACCTATTGAGTCACTCAGACTTATTTGCTTGCGGAATCGCTCGTAGTGGTGCTTATAATAGAACGTTAACTCCTTTTGGCTTTCAAAATGAGCAGCGCAACTACTGGGACAACCCTAATATTTATAATACCATGTCGCCATTCATGAATGCTCAAAAAATGAAAACCCCGATGCTCTTAGTGCACGGTGAAGCAGATAATAACCCAGGTACTTTTACTCTACAAACAGAGCGTTATTTCCAAGCATTAAAAGGTTTAGGAGCAGATGTAAGAATGGTTATTTTACCTAAAGAAAGTCATGGATATGTCGCTCAAGAAAACATTTTCCACTTGCTATGGGAACAAGATCAATTTTTAGAAAAGTATCTTAAGAATTAGATATTCCTTTTTGCAATCAATCACAAAAAAAAGCCCAGCAAATGTTACATTGCTGGGCTTTCGTTTGTTACAATAATTGAATGTGTGGTAAACATTATCAATTGATAATGTATTGAATCTGTTATCCGACTTGCTCTAGTTAGCAAGAAGTTATTTCGGGTTCGCATATTTAAACTATAATCTTTTGCTGTTTTAGGATTACGCTTTCGCGAAAGCGAAACAACCAAAAATCTCTTAAAAAGGATACCCTATCGCAAAGTTGAAAACCGGATTTGCAACATCAAAATTCCAGCGTTCATTTTCTTCAAGTGACGGGTCGTGCAATGGTGCTGCGAGGTCAAAACGTATGACAAAACCCTGCACATCTACACGCAATCCTATACCAGAACCTATTCCCAGTTCATTGTAGAAATTACTACTTAAGCGACCGCCTGGGAGCGTTTCGTCTGAAGTAGACCATACATTCCCAGCATCTGCAAAGACGGCTCCTTTTACGTAGCCAAAAATTGGGAAGCGATATTCCACATTTGCCTCTAAACGTACATTACCACTTTGGTCAAAAAAGCTGCGGTCGTCACCTACCGGCACAGTGTAGGTTCCAGGACCCAGCGAGCGCGTTCTGAAAGCACGCACACTGTATGCGCCACCAGAGAAATATTGTTTGCTAAAAGGCATCACATCACTGTTACCATATGGCAGACCATAACCAGCAAACAAACGCGTGGCTATTCTGGACTCTTTAGTAAATCGATAATGGTATCTAAAATCTACATCGGCTTTTGCGTACTGGGCGTATTGCTGGCCTAGAAACTCCTTTTTGCCCAAGTCGTTAGTACTTCCCAAAAGACTGATACTATTACCTGCAATATCCACAGTACTATTCACAAAAAACAGCGAGCGAGCATTTGCATCAAGCATACCGTTATAAGTAAAAGAATAGGTAAGTCCAGAGATGAACTGTTGTTCAAAACTGTTTTCTAAGAATGGATTGCGTAAAAGAATTTGCTGAAATTCATCAGAAGTATTGGTAAGTCTAACGTAATTAATAGAAATGGGATTTATCTCATGAGTGACAAATTTATTTGCTTGCCAAACATAACCAAAGGTTCCTTGAAACGTGAGTAAACCGTATAACTGACTGCGGTTAAGGATGTCTGCAGATAAGCCTACTTTGGTCTTAGGAATGCTGTATTTGAAGTAATCGTCAGATATTTTTACTGGAAATAGCACTCTCGGAAAAATAAGGTCTGCTCCTAGTCCAAACTGCGTACTAGTTAGGCCAGCCTGGTCACTTCCTGCGATTTGAACTTCGTATGAAGTTTTAGCGGTGATATTCAATATCTCGCCACCTTTAAATAAGTTTCTATTAGTAAAAGTCAGTCCTAAACTAGGTCCTGCAAAATCGTTTGATTTGGTTACTGCTTGCAATTCTGCTCGCAAGGCGCGCTTGTTCAATGGCGATAGGAAAATGTTTGCATCAAGATATCTAATAGAATCGTTTTCAGCACCTTCAATTTCGTTATACTCTATGTTCACAAATTTATATGCACCTAAAGTTCCTAACCTTCGACTGGTAGCCTTAGATTCGGTTGGACTATAGAGACTGCCTTCTTTGAGCGTAAAAAATGGGTCTAGCCTGTCAGGTCTAAAGAAAACTCCTTCTTGCAGGTAACTACGATTGTTGAATCGCAACGTATCTATTTCTACCGTATCCAGTGGTATGGTGTTATTAGGAAATACAGAGACCTTGCGCAAACGATATGGCACAACCGATTTTGCAGGAACGTCTTTCTTTAATTTCAAGAATAAATCAAATCTGCGGTTTTTGTACTGATTTGTATCTGCCTGAAAAATTAAAAATCCAGAGTTAAAATTGTAATATCCTTTTTCCTTCAAATTTGTGTCAATGCGCTCACGTTCTAGCTTCATAGCAGATAAATCAAAACGCATCCCTTTTTCAAGTGGTGAGTTTGCTACTTGTTCTTGCAGTGTATTATAAAAATCAATAGAATCTTTATCAACCTGATAGGTTTCCATGGTATAAGGCTTGGGTACCTTAACGCTGTAATTTACCGTTGCAATTTTTGAAACCGTATCCTTAATTGTTTTGGTCGTGATATTGCTATAGAAAAATCCTCGGTTCTCTAAACGGTTGCGTAAAAGGTCTCGCGTAGCTTCTTCTTCTACATCACTCAAGTAAACAGGCTCCTCGCCTATCTTATCATTTATAAATCTATTGATAAAACCTGCACTGTCCACATTTACTTTATACCAGTAGTGTAAACCTGGTCGTATACCTAGAAAATTAGTATTTGGCTGTGGCGATAACGCTTTTTCCAACTCGGCTTTTAAAAGGCTAATATCTTTTATCACTACTGCTGAGTCTGGCGTGACCTCAAAGTCATAATCACCTAGTAAGAACTCATCTTCAGGAATGTACTTTTTAACCGAGCATGAGCTAGCCAGCACCATAAGTGCTAGTAAGAATATGAAACCTATATTGTTTTTAAAATTCACTTGTTGCCGGTTAATAGTTTTTAATTCCTTTTACTTTCTTGCTCCTTGCGCTCTTCTTCTTCCTTGCGCGCTTTAATCTTTTCCTGCTTGCGCTCTTCCTTGGCGGCTTGTTCCTCTACCGTTTTTTTGAAAAGGTTAGAAAACTCGTTGAACTCTCTTGCAAAAATGATGCTGATACCACTCACCACAAGCTGTCCATCGATGACGTTATCAAACTGATTACGTCTGAAACCTTTCAAACGCCACTTTCCGGTTTCTGAAAGTAAATATTCTAAGCTCACGTTCCCTATAACGGGAGTTTCCTCACCGTTTGCAGCGCTTCCCTGCACGTCAACCTCGCTACCTACGCTCACAATCAAGCGGTCATCTAACAATTTCTTGCTAGCAGAAACGTCTAATTGTGTGCGCTCTTGAACACCGCCTTGATAATCTGTAAAGCTGTTAAGCCCGAAGTTCAAATCAATTCCCGTATTGCCCAATAACTTGCCACCATACTGATTTAGCTGGTCACTAAGCGCTTGATTGATATTGTCCCTTGCGATTGCTGCCGTTCCTCCTGAACTACCATCTGCGCCGCTGGTAGGGAAAAACTTATTGAGTACGAGTAATGAGAATACTTGTTTGTTGAGCTCTTGGTCTTGGGTATTCAATTGCTGTATGCGACCATAAACTTGTCCACCTATCGCGCCTTGCTCTGCTTCGGGTAAATCCAGTCGGAAACTTATTTCAGGTTTCAAAAGCTCTCCATCGACATTTAGGTATACTAAAAACGGCAATACTTGTCTAAAACTATCTTTGGTGGCAGTATCTGCACCACTAGTCTGGCTGGCCATTAATGCGCTCGCACTGGTTTCTATTTTATAGATAGCACTCACGTCTAGATTTGCGTCAAACGGGTCTCCTGTCCAGGAAACACTGCCGCCTTTAGCCAGTTCAAAGCGTCTAGAGACAATCTCGTACAGGCTCAGTTCATAATGTCCTTCATTAATCTCATACCTACCAGCAAGGGCCATGCGACCATTAGGATACAGATTAAATCGCAAATCGCCATTACCTGAAACACGCAAGTTATCGCCCGTTGCGGGGTCCACGATAATGTTTACAAATGCCTCGTTGCCTACTTTTATGTTTGCAGTAATGTCAAAGCCCGTGAGCGTAGCGCTTTCCTCCTCAGTTCTGGTCAAAATATCGTCTGGGTCTT
>JANQTO010000433.1:0-4423 GCA_030731685.1 Nonlabens sp. | reverse complement strand
GTACAATACCATCACGCTGTACAACGTCCAGTTCTGTTGCAGGCATCACATAATAAACGTCGGTATCCCTATCTACCGTAACGTCTACGTTTACCACGGGTAATGTTAAGTCGCCTTTTATAGACGCATCTGCACTAAAGGTTGCTTTACCATAATAGAGTTCGTTGTCTTCTTCGCTCGCATTGAGCGCCGTAAAATCTTTAGCCGTTACGGTAAGGTCAAAACTAGGATTGAGCAACTCCTCAGTTCCTATAAAACCACTTGCGACGATAGGGTTATTGTTCACATCACGTATCGTAAAACTGTCCAGCGTAACACCTTCATTATTTATAACGACTTTCTCATTTTCTATAGTAAAAGGCGTATCCAGCATCACTGGAGTAATCCCAGCATTATTAAAATTGAGCACGCCGTCATATTCTGGCGCAACGGTTGTACCGCTCACGGTGAAATTACCTGCAATCGTCCCCTTACCATCTTTGAAAAATTCAGGAGCGATGTCAGAAAGTGCTTTTAATTCGAGTTTATTGAGTGCAAGCTCCATGTCAAGCGAGGCATCGTTGACACTTGCTGTGTACGAACCATCTAAAGCCAAATCCAACAGGTCGCCATTTACCTTCATATCTACGAGATATTGGTCTCCTGCCGCACTTTGAGCATCTAGGGTCAATTTGCCGAGCGGTACTTCCATCGCCTGTAAATCATCAATTTGTAGGTCTGCGGTAAAGCCCAGCTTATTGAAAATGTCTTCTAAAACCAGCTCGCCATTCATAGAACCTGTGGCAAGTTTTACGTCAGGATTTAAGATGCTCAGTACATTTTGCAATTCAAAATTATTAAAAATAATTCCCAAATGCTCCTTGTTATTACCTGGTCGCTTGCTGTCAAAGGTTATGCTTTGGCTTCCATTTGCAATTTTAAAATCATTAAAAGCCAACTTTCCATCACCGTACGATGCCACGTTGTTCTGCGGAATGGTCCACGATTCCTTATTTAAAATAAGGTCATCTACCAGCACTCTAAATTCAAGATTCTCTGGGCCGTTATTAGTTCGCTTTCGCGAAAGCGTGCTTGCTATATGTATCAGTTTTTCAGCATCATCGTAGGAAGTGAAATCTAAGTTCAGCTGATTTTGCTCTATGGTTCCATTGAAAACGGTGCGTTCTACATTAAGCGGTCCTGAAGTCAAACGCTTGAATCCTAAGTCAAATTGCAAATTTTTAGCATCGGAACGGGACCTCACACGAAGGCTATCTATTTCACTATCTGCATATTTCAAGTAAGGAACGTTAATGTCTGCATCAAGTTTGCGTGCGCGCTCGTCAAAATCTACGGCAAGCTGCAATGTATCGAGTGCCTGCAAACCAGGTAAAATTACAGCGCGTAATATGGGCGCTGGTGCAAGACTACCTTTAATGTTCATCACCACTGGCGCAATACTATCTGTAGGAACATCGGTTGTTAAATATCTATCGATGTGACGCGTCATGGCTGTAAAGAGCCTTTGTGGGTCCGTATTGGAGCGTAGATTAAGATTGAGCATCTTATTTCTCACGTCCACACTGGTCGTATCGGGACGTACAAACGCATGCACATTTACATCACCCAATAAATACGACTGATTGTCATAAACCGCAATTCCATTAGCGATTTTGCTGCTCACTTCGTAGTTTGTCGCGTCACCTTTAAAAGAACCAGTTATGAGCGCACCAGCACGTATATTGCGAGAGGTAACTTTAAACGCACGTAGGTCTATACCGTCTATATCGATGGTTGCCGTAGCATTTGCCATGTCGTTCTCCAGCTGGATATCGCTCTTGAGACTCGCCTCTAAATTATCATCTCTGTAACTGGATGTGATGGTTCCATTTCCGTTTTTGAAAGAGCCTTTAACAGGAACGTCTTTTATGGGATAACCGTTGTATGCAAACGAATTTATAGTGGCGTCGATATTTGCATCTAGGTTGCTAAGCTCTGAACCAGAACCACGTGCATCCATGGTCATTGTTAAATCTCCCAATTCTGGCATTTGTAGCAGTTTGCTCAGTTTTACATTTTGTGCGCTTGCAATCGCGTCAAAGGACATGATTTTGCCGTTGTTAAAACTACCATCTACTTTGACAATACCGTCTGTGGTGGTCAGTGTAGCATCTGCAGTTGCACGCGTTGTGGAACCTGCAATGTCAGCGTTGAGCGAGACACGTTGTGGTAGGGTGGCTCCTAAATCTTCTTCTTTTACAAATCGCAAAATATCATTGCGCACGCTGCGCATTTTTAAATTGGGAAAGTCAAAGGTGAGCTTGTCAACATCTGTAGGATTTGAAACCGTTCCTTTGGCTACGATTGCCGTTTCTGGACCCCAATTCATAACAAAATTAGGTATGTTCACCTTGTTCAAACCACCGTTTGCTTTGAGACTACCTGTCAATGGTTTACGAGCAAGAGCTCGCACATATTCGTTATTGCGCAAGTCTGGCTGGAATCTATAAAGTTCTTCAAGATACAGCTCGTATCGTGGAATGCTGGCGTTAATACTGCTTTGGTCAGGTGCTTTTATGAACGCATCCATGCTGCCATAGGAAATCGCGACATCACCTTGTAATTTGTTTTTATTTACTTGCGTATTCAAATCGGTAATGACCAGATTTGTATCATCAACGTTTAACTTGAAATCAAGTCGTTTGAGTCCTAAACCACCAGCCTCAGCAAACTGTACTTGTTCTATGTTTACCTGCGCGCTTTTATTCTCGTAGTTTATAAGACTTGATTGTAAGTCTAAATTATTAATAGCAATCGCGTTTGCGTTAAAAACACCGTCTTGCGGTACGGCACCATCAACGCGGTAATCTATAAGATTATTGGAGAGATTTACGTCTTTCACTTGAATGGTAAAATCTGGCCAGGTGAATGCTGTCGATGTGTCTGTAGTTGATACAGCTGGCTGGTCAGTAGCAGTTTTCATTTTTACAAAAACCTCAGAATCCTTGAGATTCAGGAAACTTACCTGATAATTACTTGCACCTACATCTGCCTTTGTAATGGCTGTTTCAAAATAGTGTAAATCAGTTTCTAAGGCAATACCGTCTATTACCGACTCATAATTCAATTTTACCTTATCAAGTCTCAAGTTACCTACGGTAATTTTGGGAAGTGGAGAATCGTTTGCGTCGTCTGTGATTACTTCGCTTATGGTCGTGTCAACATTAGGGTTTGCGTCTGGAGTAGATTTTGCGACCGCAGTTACCGTGTCTTTGTCGTATTTAATGATGGCATTTTTGAGACTTACGTCATCTATATCTACAATCATTTTGTCGAGGTCTAGCGTTTTCATCGTTAAATGAAATTCGTCAAATTTCACTAAAGCGTCTAGTTCCTCTACCTTATCCTTAAAGGTGATATCAAATTTTGTGAGGTCTACCGTTCCTATTTTAAGTTGTAATGGTTCTGCAGTGGTCGTAGTATCTTCTACCACAAAAGCATCAATTAAAAATTGATAATTAAATCCATCTTTGAGATTATCACGATAAACTCGAGCGGTAAGGCCGTCCCAAGTTGCATTTTCTAGCGTAAAACCGGTGCCGTTAATCAGTGGCATGAGGGGTACGTTTGCTTCCAGATGTTTTGAGTAAACAAGGGTATCGCCCTTTTTATCTTCTAAATAAACGCCGTCTAAAACCACGTTTCCATCAAATGTAACGAATGCCTTTTCTATTTGAACTTCGGTACCTGTTTTACCTTCTACATAACGTACTGCTTGCTGGACGATGATGTGCTGACCCCAAGGGCTTCGCACAAAAAGCACCAAAAGAATTAAAAATATAAGGATACCGAGCATGACGCGGGCAATCCTGCGTAGCCATCGATATTTACGAATGGTTTTTTTTTGAGGTGTAGGTTGTTCTTCCAAGCAGTTTTAAGGTAAGTTTCTTGCGTGATGCAAATTGACAATAATTACACCAATCTATGCACATGGGTTAACCTAAATTTCTGTTAATAAACCATATGACGTTGTCCATTATGTATCTGCAATGGAGTGTTCTATAATGGAATTGCTGCTATGTTGGTTTGCACGCTTTCGCGAAAGCGGAAAAATAATAAACCTATTTCTAAAAAGATATAATAAATTACTTTTTACGCAATTTTTGAAGTGCTTTGGGGATATTCTCAAAGGTTTCTATACCTTCTTTCTTCAGTTGATTCTCTGCCCGTTTCCAATGTTTCTCATTGGGTTCCACAGGAACTTGTTCACTAGCAAGCTCTGGTTCATAGGTGAGTGTTGCCCACGACGGAAAGTGGTCGCTGTTGAAATTAACACCAGTACCAGAATCAGTATGCCTGAAGTGTTCTGAAATAAGAATATGGTCTAAAGGCCAGCGCATTAACGGATATTGCGCGTGGTAGGTATTATAAAATCCACGACCTA
>JANQTO010000432.1 GCA_030731685.1 Nonlabens sp. | reverse complement strand
AAAAATCAAACAGCTGGAACTGGAACGCCAGCATGCCGACGCCGTACTGGCCGCGCCGCTGGTAAATGAAGATTTTCTATATGAAGGGTTTCTCTATTTTAATATGGACCAGCGCTACTACAAAGTGGTGACCGGCATGACCTATGTTTTTGATAATCTAGGTGGTTTGCTTTTTGTACTGGATGGTGAGCTTGAAAAAGGCACGAGCACTGGAACGCTTACTATTAAAGAAAATCCGTTTAGCTACGAGCTATCTAACGATGTGCTCACTATTAAAAATGGCTATGGGCAACCTGTAAATCAATACGGAGAACCTTTACAAAAATCACCAGCTGCAACAAGCGATTTAAATAGTGGCAGACAACCATTTAACGTAAGTGAAGAATTTACCATTACGGCAACCACCACGCAAAAAGATATTGATGAACTCGCGCTTGCCATAGAAAATCTAGGACATCAGTTCCAGTTATATGATTTTGAACGTACGACAGCTGGTGGCCTCAGTAAGGTCGTCTTTTATATTGACGAGAATAATTATACGTTCCACTTACCTGACGGTATTCCGTCGATTGTTATTCAATATGATGATAAGCAAAATGCTATTAGGGTGAAGGCGCAGTCGTAGTTTTGAGTTAGTAGTTAAGTATTTGAATGTGGAAATGAAATTTTAAGATGTGCTCTGTGACATGTACTGTTGTACAAAAGCCTGTGGACTTAAAATTTGCATACAGAACTTCTATAGCGTAAAAGCTTGCGAACTCCCAACTATCAGCTTACTTGTAATATGCCATCCATTCTTTTTAGTGTGATTGGCACTGTCGTTAGGCCTGCAACTCTACCAAATGACAACTCGTAAACTATACTTACCGTTAAATAACTACATGAATAGTTGTGTAACTAAAAAAGTAGTTATATACTTGTGCTGTTGTTTGAAACGTATCAATTCCAAAGTTGACTACAGCTCGCAAATTTTTTAAAACACCATACTAAATCAAAATCCATGGAAAAACTAACCCAAAAAGAAGAAGAAGTCATGCAGGTTCTTTGGAAGCTGGAAAAAGCTTTTGTAAAGGAAATAGTGCCGTTACTAGAAGGCACAAATCATTACAATACCGTCTCAACGGTAGTGCGTAAACTAGAGGAGAAGAACTATGTGGGTTATGAGGCTTTTGGTAAGACGCATCGGTATTTTGCTCTTGTGACTAAAGAGGCTTATCGCAATGTCTTTGTTAACAACGCCATGACCAGTTATTTTAATGACTCTTATAAAAACATGGTTTCCTTTTTTGCCAAAGAAGAAAAAATCACGGCGCAAGAATTACGTGATATTCTAAAAACCCTGGAATCTAAAGAACAATAATATGGACGCACTACTAGAATTTATGTGGAAAAGCACAGGCGTGCTATTACTGTTTGTCATCGTGTATCAGCTATTGCTTAAAAGGCTGACGTTCTTTAATGCAAACCGCTGGTTTTTACTTGCTGGCCTGCTGGCATCTGTCGTGTTTCCGTTTATAGAAATTACGCAAACCGTTTATGTAGAAGCACCGCAAGAGGTTTTTGTACAGGAAGAGATTGCCACGCCCATGGCATTTATACTAGAGCAGCAACCCATAGAAACATCGCAAATCGAACCAGAACCTACCATTGATTTACGACTGCTTGCTATGTATGGGTATTTTGCAGTAGTCCTGTTTTTCTTAGGGAAAATGGCCGTAGAGTTGGCTTCACTCGTTAAATTAATACGCAGTGGCGCACGTGAAAAACGTGGTGGGTTTGTGTTTGTTTCGCTTTCGCGAAAGCTGACACCATTCAGTTTCTTCAACTATATATGCTACAGTGAGCAAGAAAAAAACCATGAGGAACTTGCCCTTATCATAGACCACGAAAAAGTGCATGCACGACAATGGCATAGCGTAGACTTATTGTTAAGCCACCTATACCGCGCATTTTTTTGGTGGAACCCACTAGCGTGGATTGCCAAAAAGCAAATAGGAGAGAACCTAGAGTTCATTGCAGACGCCGTTGCAAAACGCCAGCATGCGCACGGGCACACTTATGAGCGCGCATTGCTAAGCCGAGCCGCAAGCCATATGCAACCTGCACTGGCAAACAATTTTTTCACACCATTTATAAAACAACGCATCGTTATGTTACAAAAAGAAGCCAGTGCCACATGGAATGCTTACAAATATGCCCTGATTTTACCGGTAATGCTGGTATTTATTTACAGTTTTAATAGGGTGCAAGAGATTGAGTATATAGATAATGAGACTTCTGAACAGCAACCTACAGACTGTCTCTTATACACATCTCGC
>JANQTO010000431.1 GCA_030731685.1 Nonlabens sp. | reverse complement strand
ATGAAGGTGCAGAAATTGTAGATGTGTTCTCACCATCCATCTGGTCTGGATGGTACTCAGGAAGCTATAAAAGCTATCAAAAGGCTATAGATCAATACAAAGCACAATACAAGCACTTCATTCACACAGAATATGGAGGAAGTAGCCAGGTAGGCCGTCACACAGAAAACCCTATTACAGGTGAAGGTGAAATACAGGCCGATGGTTGGGAAGAAGCAATTGTACAAACGGATGTTGCAAACATTGCTCAAATAGGCGACTGGAGCGAGAATTACATTGTAGACCTTTTTGACTGGCACCTAAGGATTTCAGAAACAGACCCTACATTTGTAGGTAATGCGCAATGGGCTTTTAAGGATTTTGGAACACCGTTGCGCCCTGATAATGACATTCCGTACATGAACCAAAAAGGTCTTGTGGACCGTGCAGGCAATCCTAAAGATGCTTATTACGTTTTCAAAAGCTACTGGAGCAAAGACCTATTTGCTTACATAGAATCCCACACTTGGACTGAACGCCAGGGTCCAGAAGATTTAGCTCGTACTATTAGCGTTTATAGTAACATGAATTCGCTAGAGTTTTTTCATAATGGCGTGAGCTTAGGCAAAAAACTAAAAGATATCAATCAGTTTCCTGCTTCTGGCTACACTTGGGATGTCCAATTCAAGGAAGGAAAAAACACGCTTCGCGCCGTAGGTCTTACTGCTAGCGGGAAAGAGATAACAGATGTATTAGAAGTAAACTACAGATTTACCAAAAACAAAAAACCTGTTGAGCTGGTTCTAGAGCAAACCAAGCTAGAAAATGGCAACTACCTATTCACAGCGACTGCGCTTGATGGTGACGGCTTGCGCTGTTTAGACTATGAAGACCGCGTGTACTTTCAGTGTCTTTCAGGCGGTACCACTATGAAATCCTTAGGAACACCTACAGGTAGCGAGTCTATCAAAATGTCAAACGGCAAAGCTTCCATTGAAGTCGTTCCTTCAGGAAATATGCCATTGCAAATGATGGTTATCAGCCAGAGCTTCAAGGGTACGTATCTAACAGTTAATCAGTAAATAGTATAAAAGCTAGGTTGTTTAAATTCCGCTTTCGCGAAAGCGGAATGGCGACCTGCATGCTAACTCGTTAAACACTACTTCGAGTTACGCACTTGCTGCTCCCATTTCCAAGAGCTTGCCAAAGCCTCTTCTAACGTGAGTTTAGATTTCCAGCCGAGCACCGTGGCGGCCTTGTCCGTATTTGCATAAGCAGCTGTAATATCGCCTTCTCTACGACCTACAATTTTATAATTTAGTGGAGCATTACTCACCTTTTCAAAGGTTGTTATCACCTCAAGTACAGATGAACCCTTACCGGTTCCTATGTTGAAGGTTTCAAAATTAGGTGCATCATCAAGTTTGAGCAATCGCTCTAAAGCTACAACATGTGCCGCTGCAAGATCTACTACATGAATATAATCTCTTACCGCAGTGCCATCTGCAGTATTATAGTCATCTCCGTAAACCGACAACTGTTCACGCAAACCTATTGCCGTTTGTGTGATGTATGGAACTAAATTTTGAGGAGTACCCAGTGGCAACTCGCCTATAAGCGCACTCTCATGTGCTCCAATAGGATTGAAATAGCGTAAAGCGATTGCCTTCATAGCAGGACGTACTTTACATACATCCTGTATGATTTCTTCACCTATTTGTTTTGTATTGCCGTAAGGTGATTCGGCCGTTTTTACGGGAGCATCTTCGGTTACTGGAAGAACATCTGCCTGACCGTAGACGGTACATGATGAGCTGAAAATAAGTCGCGCCTGAGGCATTTTTTCTAGTTCCTGCAATAAATAAACTAAGGAATTCAAGTTATTTTCATAGTACAGCAATGGATTCTCCACGCTCTCGCCTACTGCCTTAGAAGCAGCAAAGTGTATAACACCCGTTATGTCTTGATGTTTCTTAAAAAACGATTGTAAACCTGCTTTATCACGCACGTCCAACTCTTCAAACATCGGTTTCTTATGCGCTATCTTTTCTATGTTCTCCAGAACGTCTATGGATGCATTTGCGAGATTATCTATAATGACCACCTCGTAATCCTTTGCTAATAAATCAACAACAACGTGAGAACCTATATAGCCTAAACCTCCTGTAACTAGAATCTTCATAATAAAATTTGAACGCAGGTAAAAGTAACAATTCAAGTGATTAAACGTAAACCGAAACTTGTATAAATGAAAAAATCCTCACTATTTCTAGTAAGGATTTTTAAGTGGGCAATGAGGGATTCGAACCCCCGACCCTCTCGGTGTAAACGAGATGCTCTG
>JANQTO010000430.1 GCA_030731685.1 Nonlabens sp. | reverse complement strand
TCTGGAAAATCCTTCTTCAGGTTTGCGCGCATGATAAATTGCTCGTCGGCGATGGTAGGATAATCGATAACCGTTTTCAACATAAAACGGTCCATTTGCGCCTCTGGTAAAGGATATGTTCCTTCTTGGTCCACAGGGTTTTGCGTTGCCATTACAAGGAACGGTCTGTCCAGTTTAAAGGTCGTATCGCCTATGGTTACTTGCTTTTCCTGCATCGCTTCTAGGAGTGCACTTTGTACTTTGGCAGGCGCACGGTTAATCTCGTCAGCAAGGACAAAGTTTGCAAAAATAGGTCCCTTCTTAATCGTGAAGTCGTTCTCCTTCATGTTGAAAATGAGTGTCCCGACAACGTCTGCAGGTAACAGGTCTGGTGTAAACTGCACTCTAGAAAAGGAGCCTTGAACGGCTTTGGCAAGCGTGTTTATCGCTAGTGTTTTTGCAAGTCCAGGTACACCTTCTAACAGAATGTGACCACGTCCCAAAAGACCTATGAGCAGGCGCTCTACCATATAGCGCTGTCCCACGATTACCTTATTCATTTCATTTACAAGTAAATCTACAAACTGACTTTCTTGTGCCACGCGTTCATTAATACTTGCAATATCTATAGGTGCCTGTTGTTGTTCCATGTGCTATTTAAAATTAATTACCATTTGTGGGCAATACTAAAGGGTAAAAGTACCATGGTAAGCCATGAACTTAAAACAGCTCGTGTTGTTTTTTTGTTAATTAGTGTGAATTACGCTTTCGCGAAAGCGAACAACTTTAACTCAACCGTTTTCAAACTTAAATTAGTTAATTCAGGTACGCTGTTGCGTTGTATCTTTGGGATATGGATACACAAAAAACTGCTTTTATAACTGGTGCAACCAGCGGTATAGGACTCGCCATCGCACAAACGTTTGCTAAAGAAGGTTACAACCTCATACTGTGCGGCCGCAATACAGACATGCTCGACAAACTGCAAACCGAGTTAAGTGCGCACTGCAAAGTGGCGACGCTGGCTTATGATGTGCGCGACAAAGACGCCGTTGCTTCTTCAATTGCAGGCTTGCAGGCACCTTTTAATGTCATCGACATTCTCATTAATAACGCTGGTAATGCTCATGGAATGGACCCTATAGATACGGGTTCGCTTGACGATTGGGACGCGATGATGGATATTAATGTAAAAGGTTTGCTTTACGTGAGCCACGCGATAATGCCGCAAATGCGCGACCGTAAAAGCGGCCAAATCATAAACATAGGCTCCACTGCTGGTAAAGAAGTGTATCCTAAAGGCAATGTGTACTGCGGTTCAAAGCATGCGGTAGATGCCATAACGACCGGTATGCGATTAGACCTAAACCCGTATGGCATTAGAGTAGGCGCTATAAATCCCGGAATGGTAGAAACAAACTTCAGCAAGGTGCGATTTAAAGATGATGATGCACGTGCAGCAAGTGTTTACAAAGGTTTTAAAGCCTTACAGGCTCAGGACGTTGCAGACGTGGTGCTGTTTGCCGTTACCCGACCTGCTCACGTTAACATTGCAGATTTGACGGTTATGTGTACGGCGCAGGCTAGTAGTGTGGTGGTAAATAAAAGTCTATAGTATTGAGTAGTTGGCAACAATTAGCATAAAAATGAACTGGAAATTTATTTCGATAATGATTTTGATAATCATTCTAATAATTTACATCATATTTTATCCTTTGCAATTTGAATTCTATGAAGACTTAAAAGCAAAAAGAATAGCCGAGTTTATTGTTATTCCGATTTTCTCCCTTTCGATTCTCTATGACCTATTTCGGAATCTTAAAAAAGGAGAAAAAAATTGGAGAAAATACTCTATCAACCTTGTAAAAGGACTTGGAGTATTTGCAGTCATTTATTTTTTGATATTAAGAAGTTTCTTTTCGGGCGGAATCCTATTTATTAATACAGTTTTTGGAGTAAAAGAAATTGTAAAAGTTAGCGGCATTATAACTGAAAAAACAAACGTGAAAGGTGGTGGAAGATTTATAGGTAAATACGAACTAATAGTTGACCAAAATGGAAATGAATTTGTTTTTGATTCCAATCGTAAATCAATCGAAAACTACGAAGTCAATGGACATTTCGAAATGGAAATGAAAAAAGGAATTTTAAATCTGATATATAAATAGACATTGGTAACTTTTGTGATTAAACGGATGTCATAATTTCCGCATCTGCCGCAGGCATGATTAGGGAACGGAAACATAAACAAAACTCCTCATCGCTAAAATGTAAATGAAAGAATGAGAAAACTACTCTTATTTTGCTGCTTTGGTTTATTGGTGTCCTGCCAGCAATCTATGGATGTGACTAC
>JANQTO010000429.1:8416-10933 GCA_030731685.1 Nonlabens sp. | reverse complement strand
AAAATGATAAACCGCCAGTTGCGAAAGGCGTTATCACTAGTTAGAAAAGTACCTTTTAATATGTCATATGCTCTTGCCATACTAGTCTTCTATACGTTCAGCGATGCGCAGTTTTGCACTGCGGGCACGGTTGTTCTTTTTAATTTCAGCTGCTGTAGGAACGATAAGCCCGCCGACTTTTTTAAACGGCACACTTGCTCTACCGAACATGTCTTTTTCTGGCTCACCAGTAAATAAACCGTTACGCATAAAGCGTTTTACCGGTCTATCTTCTAGCGAGTGATACGAAATCACACTTAACCTGCCACCAGGTTGCAACAATTCTTTTGCCTGGACGAGAAAATCATGCAACACGTCCATCTCCTGATTAACTTCTATTCTCACTGCTTGAAAAATTTGGGCAAGCAACTTATGCTCGATGCGCTCTGGAACGAGTGGCGCGCAAATCGCCTTTAAATCAGCCACCGTAACGATGGGCTTCTCCTGTCTTGCAGCGATAATATTCCGTGTGAGTTTTGGGGCAATGCGCAGCTCGCCATACTCAACAAAAATGCGGTTGAGCTCAGACTCGTCGTAGTAATTAAGGACCTTCACGGCATCTAAATCACTTTTTTGATTCATGCGCATGTCCAATCTAGCATCAAATCGTGTGGAAAAACCACGGTCAGCCTCATCAAACTGGTGCGAACTCACACCCAAATCTGCAAGGATACCATCTACGTGTTTTACCTGATGTAATCTTAAAAACCGCTTGATATATCTAAAGTTCTCACTAATGAGTGTAAATCGCGGGTCGTCTATTTCATTTGCAAGCGCGTCTGGGTCTTGGTCAAAAGCATACAATTTACCCTGCGGCCCGAGCCTTGAAAGTATTTCACGTGAATGACCGCCACCACC
This sequence comes from Nonlabens sp., assembly GCA_030731685.1. Taxonomy (GTDB): domain Bacteria; phylum Bacteroidota; class Bacteroidia; order Flavobacteriales; family Flavobacteriaceae; genus Nonlabens. The sequence goes on along the minus strand of JANQTO010000429.1, from coordinate 10,036 downwards.
AAAGGTTACGTCCACATAAACACCTGCCGGATTAATATCCAGCCCGTCTATGGATTCTTTTAAAAGAACCGGATCATGATATGATGTCTGTGGTGTCATTTCCCATTACTTCTTGAGCGAGGTCTGCAAAGTCCACTGCGGCGTCGTCAATAGCCTGCTCGTACTGGTCTCTATCCCAAATCTCTATTATACCTATCCCACTAGAAACAGTGAGGTCTTTTTTAATGGATGCGACACCTACGAGGTCACGAGGTATAAGCAATCGTCCATTTGTGTCTATTTCTATGGTTTTCACGCCAGCAGTAAAACGACGTATAAAATCATCGTTTTTCTTCACGAACCTGTTGAGCCCGCTTATTTTAAGCATCATTTTGTTCCATTCTTGCATCGGATAAAGCTCCAGACACGGTTGGAATACAGAGCGCTTCAACACAAAACCTTCATGCATAACAGGGTCGAGCTGCTTTTTCAAAGCAACGGGCATCATAAAACGCCCTTTGGCGTCTATTTTACACTCGTATGTCCCTATGAAGTTTATCACTGTAGCGGTCGGTTTATGACTATCTAAGTCAAATATAGGATGTTTTACTCCACAATTTACCACTTTTTACCACTTTGTTAATAAAACAGGCCTATTCTGAATAACTATGAAGGTTATTAACAATCTGACTATGTTGCGAACCTTCTAGGATTTGTGGTGTGAAGTCAGCTTTCGCGAAAGCGAAAAAGAATAGAAAGCTCAACTTATTTTACACTTGCATCAGGTTAAAAAGCCACTGAAATTGCAGTTTCACTTTTGTTAAAAGCAGTAGGTTTCACGCTAACGCATTATCTAAACTCAAAACAACTATATTTGCCCTTGATTTAAGAATCTCTATGTCCCACGATTTGATTAAAGACGGTAAATACGAGTATCACGCCGCAGGTGAAGGAACTCCTATCATCGTTTTACACGGCCTTATGGGCGGCTTGAGTAATTTTGAAGGTGTTATTGCCTACTTTTCAACCCGTGGTTATAAAGTTGTCGTTCCTATCCTACCACTCTACTCGCTGCCATTATTGAAAACAAGCGTGAGTTCGTTTTCTAAATACATTAAGGGCTTTATAGACCATATGGGTTGGGATGAAGTAATTCTACTAGGGAACTCTCTAGGTGGCCACATAGGACTGGTAACTACAAAAATGTATCCCGAAAAAATCAAGGCGCTTATTATCACCGGTAGTTCTGGGCTTTATGAAAGCGCGATGGGCGATAGTTACCCGAAACGTGGTGATTACGAGTACATTAAAAAGAAGGCCGAAGGTGTTTTTTACGACCCAGCAGTAGCTACTAAAGAGATTGTAGATGAAGTTTTTGGCGTTGTAAACGACCGTGTCAAGTTAATTAAAACGCTTGCAATCGCAAAAAGTGCTATACGCAACAACATGGCAAAAGACCTTCCTAAAATGAATACGCCTGTATGCATTATTTGGGGAAAACAAGATGGCGTTACGCCACCTGAAGTTGCCATCGAGTTTAACGAGAAACTACCTGACAGTAAATTATACTGGATTGATAAATGTGGCCATGCAGCCATGATGGAACATCCTGACACGTTTAATGAAATACTGAACGGCTGG